>NZ_JQKG01000105.1 GCF_000745915.1 Deinococcus misasensis DSM 22328 | reverse complement strand
GCCACCCCAGAGGATTTTTATAATAACCCGCAGCATGAACGCTCCAAGTTGTTTTTGAGTCAGATCCTCGGGCATTGAAGGTGGACGCATGATGCACATCAGTCATATCACTGCAACCACTTCAGCCTGTGTGGGCACGGTGTGGCGTTACATGTCATCTCCAGACCATTGGCCGCTGTGGCAAGAGAATGTCAAAAGGGTCATGTTACATGGGCATTTCAGGCAGGGCACCAGTGGAGTGATGGTGATGAAAGATTCAGGTGAGTTGTGCTTCAGTGTTCTGGCACATCAGCCGTACAGTCATTACGTCATAGCTGTCACAACACCTTTTGGTGGTGAGTGTGTGATCAGGCGAGCGTGCTCTGCTGACGACGATTTGATTCGAATCGTTGAAGAGGTGCATTTTGTTGGGACTTGGAGGGAAAGGTTTTTCATGGGGAGGTTGAAGTCTGTTTACAGGGAAGATGCAACAAGGGCAATGTCTGGGTTGTGGGGTTTCCTGGAAGGGTTGTCAGCCGACTGATGGGAAATCCATTGCCTTTTTGCATGAACATGAGCATCGTGATTCAAAAGGGAGCGTGGAGTCTTCAGGACCTTTTACACATTGTGATGAATCCCAACTCCTGGATGCTTTTCAGCAGCAATGTCTTTGAGGTGTCTGTTCGATCAGTGGAATTGGAATCCAAATCTGGTCGACTTGTCATGAGTGATTTTGAAAGGTGTAAGTTTTTGATTGAGGGGTCCGATGAGGAGAATGAGGTTGTTGTGGTGTTGCGTTATCCATCACGGCACAGTGTGGTGTTGAAGTTGCAAATCGAGGAGTTTGATGGTTATTTCCGAATGTCCTTGCTGGCAAAACACAACCATGGCAGAGGGAAGAATTTGGTTGAGCCTGAAGAGAATGTTTTGCAGCATTGTGTTTTGAAGGCATTTTTGCAGTTCAGTAATGTGGTTTCGCCCGGACCGCAACACTGATTCGGGAATGTTTGCTGTGTGTCCCCAAGTCCATTGGGCGAAATGCGTCCTCCCGATCAAAAGTTTACTAAACTCAATCTTTGATTATTGAACAAATTTCATGTGCTTGTTATCATCAAATCATTTCCAAAAAGCATATATAACTGCTCAGTACCCGACAAGTTTGGGGAACAACAGGTGAAGGCCTTCCAGTAAAGCCTGCAATGGCTTCCTGAATAACTCCAGCAGTAGAGAAATCCCC
>NZ_JQKG01000104.1 GCF_000745915.1 Deinococcus misasensis DSM 22328 | reverse complement strand
CGTCAAGGGCCAGGGTAAGCCGGATCAAAAGGCTTGCCCTGTTTCACCACCGCAAACGCGATCCGCAAGATCTTCCTCGCCAACGCACACAACGCCACCTTCCCAGGTTTTCCCCGCAAACGCAACCCACGGTAATACTCCCCCAGACGGCTCTTCGAACGAATCGCCCCCAAAGCCGCCTGATACGCCGCTTTCCTCAACGATGCATGCCCAACTTTACTCAAATGCCGCCCCGCCTCATGTTTCCCGGATTGACGCATCCGCACATCCATCCCCGCAAAGCACACCAGAGCAGCAGAACACGAAAAACGTCCCAGAGACCCGGTGTTTGCCAACAGTTGCACCGACACCACCGGACCGATCCCCGGAACGCTCTGCAACAACTGCACTTCCTCCTGAAGTTCGGCTTGGCTTTCCAGCGTTTGCTGCACTCCATCTTCCAGCACCTCCTGAGCCTCCTGTAGCTGTTGCCTCAACTGCGTCAGCACCTCCAGCACCGCACCGCACGGCTCGGCCTGCTGCTGCAACGCGTGAAGTACGTTTTGAAGTTGCTGCTGGGTCTTCAAAACCGCCTCCCGTGCCGTGCAGGCTTGCTGCAGGTGCTGCCTTGCTGTTGTTAAAGGAACCCACGATTTCAGATCATGCCGACTGGCATATTCACTGATGATCCGGGCATCCACCGGGTCGGTTTTGCTGCGTCTCAGCTGGCTTTTGGCGTAGTACTTCACCTGAGCCGGGTTCAAAACCACCACTTGCACCTGTTCGTGGTGCAAGTACTGCGCTAGACGCTGGTGGTACACTCCGGTGGCTTCCATCACCACCAGCAGTTTTTCCTGCTCGGCGTGTGAAGTTAACTTTTGCTGGAAAGCCGCAAAACCCGAGTTCGTGTTGCTGAACCGGAACGTCTCTTGCCTGTCTGGGAAGTACGCCACATGTTCTTGACTGCCGATGTCCACCCCGATGCAGTTCATGCTGTCCTCCTGTTACAGTAGAAGGGTCAAGCGGGCTTCCCGGGGCGCAGTCTTATGGTGCAAGCTTTTGACGCTTGAGGATACTGTTCGGCCTCTGGTCAGCCGTCAGAGTCCAGCCCGAAGAATCTCGGCTTCTCACTGGGACGTGCAAGAGCGGAAAGAGGGTCTGGACTCTGGCTTGACGTAGATCCAACTTACCTGATCCACAAGACATAAGAGCCGAGAGCCGAGAGCCGAGAGCCGAGAGC
>NZ_JQKG01000103.1 GCF_000745915.1 Deinococcus misasensis DSM 22328 | reverse complement strand
AGGCTGGTGATGACGGCCCACACGAAGGGGAACAGCAGGTAGACGGCGATGATGGCCAGCAGCAGGTAGAACAACACCGTTTGCAGCACCGGGGTCTGTTTTTTGTGGGTTTGGGTGTTGACAGCTTTGATGGTCATGGGGTTACCTCAATCAAAACGAACCTTGAGGCTCGTGACGTACATGACGGTGAACGCCATGATGATCAGGAAGATCACCACAGACACTGCGCTGCCATACCCGAGAAGCTGGTTGTCGATCAGGTTGAGGCGTGCGTAGGCGGTCATGGAAGCTTCGGCGGCTTTGTTGGGTCCCATCATGACGTACATCACGTCAAAGACACGCAGGGCGTCAAGGGTGCGGAACACCAGAGCCACCAGAATGGTGGGTTTCAAGAGTGGAAGGGTGATTCTCCAGAACTGGGTCCACTTGCTGGCCCCATCCACATCTGCTGCTTCGTACACATCTGCAGACAGGCCTTGCAGACCGGCCAGCAAGAGCAAAGCCATGAAAGGGGTGGTTTTCCAGACGTCCACGGCCACAATCGCCCAGATGGCGGTGTTGGTGTCTGCCAGAACGGCCCCGAGTTGGGTGCCGAGCAGACCGAAAGAGTCGTTGTACATGAACGCCCACATCTGTGCAGAAACCACAGTGGGGATGGCCCAGGGCACCAGCATGGCGGTCCGCATGAAGGTGCGGCCTCTGAATTTGCTGTTCAGCACCATGGCGATGCCAAGACCCAGCACCAGTTCCAGTGAGACGGAAACCAGCGAGAACTTGATGGTGTTCCAGACGGCAGCCCACCAGCCGGGATCCTGGAGCACGCCCAGTCCCACACCGTCTTCGTTGGTGAACCAGTAGTTGCCCAGACCAATCCATTTGGCACTGGCGGGATCAGAGATGTTGGACTCGGTGAAGCTGTAATAGAAGGTCTTGAAAAGGGGGTATCCTGCGACCAGCGCAATGGCGATCAGGGCAGGAATCAGAAACCATATTGCACTTCTGGCCCGGGCTGCTTCAACGCCGCCTCGGGTTCTTTTTTTCTGCGGGGATGCCGCCTGAATTTTCGTCATGGTGACCTCAACAAAAGCTGTACCAACGGCACAAGCTCAGAAGAGAGGGAGCGCCTCTCGGGCGTCCCTCCATCTTGGGCATCAGGTTTTGCACCTGACAGGACTTCAAACGCTAGGGCTTACCAGCCACGACCTTTGATGCGGTTGAGGTCGGCTTCAAGCTCCTTCAGGGAAGCCTCGGCGGTCTTCTTGCCGGTCAGCACGTCATGCACGG
>NZ_JQKG01000101.1 GCF_000745915.1 Deinococcus misasensis DSM 22328 | reverse complement strand
GCCGACGCTCTTCGAGCTGCATGCGGCTCAGATGTCCGGGTCGCCATGCCATACCACCACGTTACTCTACCGACTTTTCAGAGTGCCAATAGATTTCCAGAGGCTGCCTTCTGGACACCAGAGGCACCAGTTCAGACACCGATTCCATTTGCCAGTCGGGTTGCACCCTGGCATGCTCCCAAAGCCGTCCGTGGTGCAGCCATGCAGTGCGCAAGCCTGCTTTCTGTGCCCCCAGAATGTCCTGCTCCGGGTGGGAGCCCACAAAAATGCACTGCTTCACCACCACAGCCAACTGGTCCACGGCCATGCGGAAAATCTTGGGGTCCGGTTTTTGCAAACCCACCGCTTCGGAGACCAGCACCAGATCCATGTACTCGGACAGTTTTGAGAAGGCCATTTTGGCCCTCTGGCTTTTGTTGCTGCCATTGGTGACGATGCCCAGCTTGAGGCCCAGAGCACGCAATTGCAGCAATGCAGTGTAAGTGCCGGGATACAGCACTGGACTGTCCCACTCATGCCGTTCAAAATCCTCTTCCAGCTGACCTGCAGCCCAGCCCGGAAAAAATTCCTGTTGCAGAATGGAAAACATTTTCTGTCTGTCCCCTTTGCCACCCTGATCCAGCACCCGCACGCATTCGGCGTAATGGGGCTGAAGTTCCAGAGGCAATTTCAGGCGTTGCATCTGAAGGCGCAGAAACTGCTCAAATGACGCCTCACGGTTGAGCAGGGTGTCATCCAGGTCAAATAAAATCGCTCGAATCATTTACAGCATTGTGACAGAACATCATTTTTTGGCGTGCAGAAAATGCAAAAAGTGGTCTATTCATCTCAAAAAAAGCCCCCTTTTCAGGGAGCAGTCCAGAGCAACGGTTGAAAACACCTCCTTTTGAATTTTGTTGCTCTGGAGATGGGTTCAGTGTAGTCCTGCACCTTGCAGGACACATGCGGTTTTTGGCTTAAGCCACTTGCTGGATGGGATTTTCTGGAATGCAAAAAAACACCGCAGCTTGCTCAAGGCTGCGGAATCAAGGAGGAAGGTCAAACTGTACGCCCCTGCAGTGTAGCCTCTGGACAAAGGTTTTGACCTCTGAAAACTGGCTTAAGCCGTGTGGCTTAAAAGAAAAAACCAGCCTTTGCAGACTGGCTTTTTTGTGGCTGGGGTACATGGATTCGAACCATGACCGACGGTTCCAAAGACCGTTGTCCTGCCGTTAGACGATACCCCAGTGCCGGAGTTTGTTCACAGGACGCGTAGAAGTATATCGCTACTTTTGAACTTCGTCAAGCCCCCCTTGAATGCCGAGGGCTGAGGGCACAGGGCCGAGGGAAAAAGAAGGCTCTGGCCAGAGCGATGAAGGGCGAGGCATGCCTCGCCCCTACATTTCCCCTTGACCATTTTTGCTGTGTAACACATGATGCTCTCGGCTCTCGGCTCTCGGCTCTCGGCTCTCGGCTCTCGGCTCTCGGCTCTCGGCTC
>NZ_JQKG01000100.1 GCF_000745915.1 Deinococcus misasensis DSM 22328 | reverse complement strand
TATTGACCCTTGGGGAATTTGATGAAGTTTTGGACGGTTCAGAGGCCGAAAAACTGCTGGAAAAGTTTGACCCTCTTTTGTTCCCAGGTCCCCATATTCCAGCGGAATAACTGTCCCTCATGAAACATGGCACTTACACCTGACGTCAGCACCAGATCTGCTTCCTCTGTCACAGGTCGGTGGTCCTCAAACCACAGCAATTCCCGATCCAGAAGCAGCGATTCTACCTCCCCCCGGCTGAACGGTGCCAATGGCCAGTCAGCCGCGAAATCAGGATCCTGACCATAACCCCTTACATTGACATAGAGGTTCTCTGCCAGGCCTTCTACAAAGGTGATCTGTAGACGACCATACTTGCTGATGAAAGGGTCATCCGGTCGCCTGGTGATGCTATAAGTTTCAGGTTCTCCCAGCACCGCTTTGACTTCTTGAAGAGTAGCCCCAAGCGACAGGCCATGAAACTTGCCTGTCATTATCCATTCCAAAAATGAAATCACAGCTCCTATTGTCCAGCAGCAGCGGTGATGCTGTCACTCGGCTCTTTGGCTGAGGTCGTTTTCCAGAGTCCTGAGGCGCAGTAGGAGGATAGATTTAACCTTCGGACCTTCCCCCAGGCTTGACGGAGTCTGGACTTCAGCTCTTGGAGATTCTTCGACAACCGATTTCCCAGGAAATGCTGTTTCACATAGGCCCAGAGGTGCTCAATAGGGTTCAACTCTGGAGCATAAGGAGGCAGGAAAACCAGCTGTAGTCTTGGATGCCTGGTGATCACGTCTTGCACGGCTTTGGTCTTATGGATACCGCCGTTGTCCAGCACAATCAAGAGGTCTCCAGAGATGTGCTTGAGGATGTGCTCCAAGAATGTGGCAACATGGGGTCCTTTGAAGGAGCCCAGAACAGTATGCTGAAAGAATTTTCCTGTGCTGGTGATGGCTCCAATGACCGAAAGCTTTTCCCAATTCATTCGGGTTTTGACCAGTGGGGTTTTGCCCCGAGTGGCCCAGGTTCTGCGTGTGGTGGTTTTCAAACTGAAACCTGTTTCGTCCAAAAAGACCAGAGTGGCTCCCAGCCGCACCTTTTCTTGAATTTCTGGAATCTGGGTCGTGATCCAACGGGCGATTTGATCCTCTTTGCGCTCAATGGCCCGATGGTCAGGTTTCTGGTAGGAAAAGCCCCACTGTTTGAGCAGGGTAAACACATGACTCCTGTGGTACCAGACGCCAAACTGGAGTCCAATCATGTCCCGCACCCGTGGGACGGTCCAGGTGGGATCAGCAAAACCATGTTCGGTCGCCACTTCTTGCACCCAGGTTTGCAACTGGGCTTGCTGCTGAGCCGAAAGGATTCTAGGTCTACCTGGTGGTTTGCGCGCTTTCAGACCTGACAGTCCATACTGTCTGAGGCGACGTTTCCACAGAAAAAGTGTGGAAGGGCTGATGCCATAAAAGTCACATAGTTGCTGGTGGTTGTATTTTCCTGTCAGATAGGTCTGAGCGAAGTGGAGCCGACGCTCTTCGAGCTGCATGCGGCTCAGATGTCCGGGTCGCCATGCCATACCACCACGTTACTCTACCGACTTTTCAGAGTGCCAATA
>NZ_JQKG01000099.1 GCF_000745915.1 Deinococcus misasensis DSM 22328 | reverse complement strand
ATGAAGCGCAAGAGGAAACGAGCTGCGTTGAGTGATGAGTTTCGCTCCACCCTCCTGATGCTTCTCCTTCAGCCTTAACGTGCGTCACCCCTGGCATTTCTTGAAAAGTAAACGCTCTCGATGTCATCAGGAACAGCGAAGCACCTCAGGACCGACAGGCAATTCAGTTTGATGCAGGCAATGAGAAGTTCTGCCGAATTCGCCAACATGGTCGGCATTGTGAGAGTGTCGTTACTCCAGAAACACTGCTGCTGGAACAATGAAAAATCGTCTCAAAATGCCGTCTCTGAATTATAATTTCGAAACTCTCGACAAAGTTGAGTTTTGAGACTAGAGTGATCTCATGAAGAAAAATATCCTTGTGGGATATGCCCGGGGGTCCACCGACAAACAAAATCTGGATCTGCAGATGGATGCCCTCAAAGAGGTGGGTTGCTTCCGAATCTTCAAGGACGTGATCTCTGGCTCCAAAGCAGACCAGCCAGGATTTGCCGAGGCCCTGAATTACCTGCGCGAGGGGGACACCCTGGTCGTGTGGAAATTGGACCGACTGGGCCGGAGCCTGAAAAACCTGATTGAGACGGTGCACCTGCTGCAGTCCAGAGGGATTCACCTGCTGATCCTCAAGGAACGGATCGATACGTCAACAGCGAATGGCAAGCTGTTCCTGCATATTTTTGGTGCCCTTGCCGAGTTCGAACGAGACATCATTCGGGAGCGTACCAAGGCTGGGCTGGAAGCCGCCAGAGCGAGGAACCGGGTGGGAGGGCGGCCACCGAAGTTGAAGAAAAACCAGGAGGAAATCCTGCTGAGATTGCACGATGATCCAGGCAACAGGCCCAGAGCCATCTGGGAAGGGCTGGGGATTTCTCGCGCGACCTATTACCGCACGTTGAAGAAAAATGCCAAGAAAAATGAGTAAATCCTAAGAGCCTTTAATCTTGGCATTCACCCAAACAGGTCTTCATTGCTACCCCAGAAGAGGCTTATCGACACTTCCACCGGGAAATGCTGGGGGTGTACCGCAGCAAGTTCAACGTGTACTTGCTTCCGGAAAACGAGCAGGCAGCCTTAAAACGCATGGTTCGCAAGGTGAAGCTGGGTTCACGGGATTTGATTGTGGTGATTTTGCACCTGCATCACATGCTGAAATTTGCTGCTGAACCGGCAAACCTGCCCCAGGACCAGGCCCGGGCCATTTTGTCGAGTCACCCACAATACCTTCAGGGCCTGGTGGCCCACATCCTGGTTTTCAATCGAAATCGGGATGAAGCAGCCAAAAAGGCAGCGTTTCTGGACTTGTGCAAGAACCTGTCCAGGAATTTTACATCAGGAACACCCTCCCAGAACCCAAAGGGAAAGGACTCAAATGCGGAGTGGTACGAAAAATCGAGCAGCAAATCACCTGAGGAAACACCTCAGCAACTGCAATTGATCCGTGAGGAGCTGCTAGTCTACCTGGGGCCACAGTCGGATGCTGCTGCCATGGCGGTGAAGGACCTTCTGAAAACCCTGAAACCGAAAGAATTCCGCAAAATTTTATGCAAAGACCCTCAGTACCCGACAGTTTGATTGAGGCGTAAAAAAGCCAGACTGGTACAGTAAATCTGCTATGAAACACTGTCCGTCTGGCAAAAACCAGCATA
>NZ_JQKG01000098.1 GCF_000745915.1 Deinococcus misasensis DSM 22328 | reverse complement strand
GCCCCATCAGGTTTGGCAAGCTCAACCGACTGGAAGAAGACTTTCCTTCTGGCTGACGGCTCTTTCTGTTTGCATCGCCCGAACAGCGACTTTGCGGCTACCCTGCTTTGGGGGCAGTGCAAAGTTTGACCTCTGGCATGTCACTTGAGAAAGCGTTCAGCGATCAGCCGTCAGCGTTCAGCAAAAAGCTCACCCAGAGGCTTTGGCTTTTGGAAGCATTCAGACCCCAAGACGCAAAATGAAAGCCACTCAAATTTGAAGCTCAAAAGGCAGCCAGAAAATGTTCCTTCTGGCTGATGGCTGAATGCTGATCGCTGACGGCTTTCTCGAAGGTTTTACGCCTCTTCGTGGTGTTCGCGCAGGTAAGCCATCACACTGCGGTCCAGCTTGAAGCCCAGAGCTTCATACAGGTGTCGGGCACTGGCTTCATGGTCGTGGGCTCGGGCTTTCAGGCACATCACATGGGGTTTCAGGAAGGCGTCATGGATGCTGTACTGCAACAGCAACTTGCCGTAACCCTGACCCCTGAAGGCAGGATGCACCGCCCAGTACGCCAGCGTGGCCTGATCCTCGTCAAACTCCAGTTCTGCGAAGCCCACAGGGGTCTGGTCTTTGCAGAGCACCATCAACTCCACATGCTCCTGCGCGAAATGCTTGCGGTATTTTTCTTCGGTCCAACTCAGGCGCTCGGACCACACGTCTTCGCTGCTGCGGTACAGTTCCAGATAATCCTGAAAGCCAATCCGGAAGGCAGGCATGAACTTGACCCCCTCTGGCAGGAAAGGCAAGCGCTGTTTTTGCGGCCTCGACAGGCTGTAAAAATCCGTGCAGTGCAGCGCACCGAAGCCCAGACCTTCCAGAGCACCCCGCACCTCCTGATTCATGCAGGCGCAAAAGGCATAAACGGGTTTGTGGGCTTTTTTCAGGACAGCGCGCAAAATGCTGCGGGTGTAATCCGTGGAGTCTCCCAGAGGCCCTTCCAGCAAAAAACCGTCCTTGTAAGGGGTCAAAGAGGCATAGGCGCGGACCGATCCGGCCTGATCCTCCACCACCAGAGCCTGTTCATGCCCGACCTCCCAGCTGAGGTCCTCTGGGGTGCGGGCTTCCGGACTGAACACTTCGCGGTGGGGACTGGCATCCATCCAATCGAGCAGGGCAAGAATGTCGGTGGTGTCGGTGGGTTTGACCTGGCGAATCAGCATGAACCACGCTCCTGAGGGTGTTTGATCCACACCCATGGAAACAAAAGGCTGCAACACGAAATTCCAATGAAAACCAACAGACATCAGGCAGCACAAGACAGCCTGACCATTGAGGACAACGTCCATAAAGATGGGGGCCAAACGGTGGAGGGCCTGAAGGTGTTCCAAACACGCTCAAAACGTGTGTCAGAAGAAACAATCGAAGCTCTGGGGTTGCCAACGCCTGTGAAAGATGGGTTCTGAAAGAAAGGTAGCACCATTCTACGCCGAAAAACTGAAAAAGGGGTGACATGAACCCCCTCAACTTCAAGGCGACGGGCACAAGAATTTCTCAGATTCGCGCAAAGGAGTGGGGATAGGGGAGGGGACAGAGAAGGGGTAATCCCTGTTCATTCTCTTACGATTCGCCCATGCAAATTCGCTATACTTTGGGTATGACCCTCTAGGGTTACGACGATGCGCTCCCCAACAAACAAACGTTTGTGGGGAGCGTTTTCGCTTCAAAATCCTGAGTTTTCTGTTCTCAAAAAGGGTCAAAATGCTGTCCCAAAAGGTTTTTCTTTCAAGACAGCCACAGGGGGGTGCCGTGATGCAAGATTGGTTCACACGCGCAGATGCACTTGAGATCGACACCCGGGATTACGTCCTTCAACGTGCCCACCAGACTTTGCGAGATGTGATGTGGGAAGGCCGATACGACATCTGCGAGCATGCCGTTCAGCACGCCAGAGCGCAGGGTTTTCTGGAACCCGACATCGTGCAGGTGTTGCACACCGGACGCATCCGCGCCGTTTACCCGCAGGACCGCCGCTGGCTGGTGATGGGGTACTTCCAATCGGTCAACCTCAAACTTCCCCTCCATGTGGTGGTGGACTTCCACCACAAAGACCACTGGATTGACGTGGTGACGGCTTACGTTCCAAAAAACCCACACCAGATCCTCAGCCGCTCAAGGGTGGCCGTGATGCTGCGTTTCGACTCGGGCGAGGTGAAAACCAAACAGGTCCGGCCCGGAGCACAGAAAGGGAAGTGGAAACGGTCTTCTTGAGCGCCAGAAGGCAGAAGGCAGAAGGCAGAAGGCAGAAGGCAGAAGGCAGAA
>NZ_JQKG01000097.1 GCF_000745915.1 Deinococcus misasensis DSM 22328 | reverse complement strand
GTATTCTTTTCTTCGCCCGAGAGGAAGCAGCGATGCGAGAGACGAGGGCGGAGTTGTTTGACAACCGAAAGAATGCGAGCGAAGGAAAGTTTTCTTCTGCGAAGAAGAGAGCGAATCCCATACAAAATGATCTTAAGGGTCAAGATAGTAAGGGTGTATGGTGGATGCCTTGGCACTGGAACCGAAGAAGGACGTGGTTACCTGCGAAAAGCCCGGTCGAGCTGGATACAAGCATTGACGCCGGGATGTCCGAATGGGGGAACCCACTGCGTAAGCAGTATCTCGAAAGAGATGGGAACCGAGGGAACTGAAACATCTAAGTACCTCGAGGAGAAGAAAGAGAAATCGATTCCCTGAGTAGCGGCGAGCGGAAGGGGAAGAGCCCAAACCGAGTGATTCATCACTCGGGGTTGTAGGGCCACTGAGATCGAAGCCGAGACATAGCCGAAGTTGTTGGGAAGCAACACCATAGAGGGTGAAAGTCCTGTAGGCGAAATGTTGGAGCTAGTAAGTGGTACCTGAGTAGGTCGTTGTTCGTGGAACGATGACTGAATCCGCCCGGACCACCGGGCAAGGCTAAATATTCCCAGTGACCGATAGTGAACTAGTACCGTGAGGGAAAGGCGAAAAGAACCCCGGGAGGGGAGTGAAATAGAACCTGAAACCATACACTTACAAGCAGTCACGGCACCTTACGTGTGTTGTGGCGTGCCTATTGAAGCATGAGCCGGCGACTTAGTCTTGTGTAGCGAGCTTAAATCGAAGAGATGGAGGCGTAGGGAAACCGAGTCTGAATAGGGCGATTTAGTTACACGAGCTAGACTCGAAACCAGGTGAGCTAGGCATGAGCAGGTTGAAACTCCCGTGACTGGGAGTGGAGGACCGAACCGGTGCACGCTTAAACGTTCTCGGATGACTTGTGTCTAGGAGTGAAAAGCTTACCGAACCTGGAGATAGCTAGTTCTCCCCGAAATGTATTTAGGTACAGCGTCGAGTGGTGAATGTGGCGTGTAGAGCACTGACAAGGCTAGGGGGCCTACCAGCCTACCAAACCTTATCAAACTCCGAAGTGTCACAGTTCAAACTCGGCAGTGAGGCTGCGTGAGCTAACTTTCGTAGCCGAAAGGGAAACAACCCAGACCGCCAGCTAAGGTCCCCAAATTGTCGTTAAGTGGTAAAGGATGTGGAATTGCAGTGACAGCCAGGAGGTTAGCTTAGAAGCAGCTACCCTTTAAAGAGTGCGTAATAGCTCACTGGTCGAGTGATTCTGCGCCGAAAATGATCGGGGCTGAAACGACGTACCGAAGCTGCGGATGCACATCTCAGATGTGTCTGGTAGGGGAGCGTTCCAAATGCCGATGAAGGTTGACCGGAAGGACAGCTGGAGGTAATGGAAGTGCGGATGCCGGTATGAGTAACGATAAGACGGGTGAGAATCCCGTCCGCCGTAAGAACAAGGTTTCCTGGGGAAGGGTCGTCCTCCCAGGGTTAGTCAGGACCTAAGGTGAGGCTGAAAGGCGTAATCGATGGACAGCAGGTTAATATTCCTGCACCTTGACAGTGAGTGATGGAGGGACGCATTAGGATAATCAGATGGATCGTATGGTTGGTCCATTGTGAGTTGAAGACCTGAGGGATAAGAAAATCTGCCCTCTTTAAAGTTGACAACTACCACAAGCCTTCGGGTATGAGCTGATGATTTCAGGGTGCCAAGAAAAGCTTCTAAACTTATCGCTGTTGAGCCTGTACCGCAAACCGACACAGGTGTTCGGGTGTAAATGCACCAAGGCGCGCGAGAGAACCCTCGTTAAGGAACTTTGCAATTTAACCCCGTAACTTCGGGAGAAGGGGTCCCACAGCGATGTGGGCGCAGATAATCGGCCCTGGCAACTGTTTACCAAAAACATAGCACTGTGCGAACACGAAAAGTGGAAGTATACGGTGTGACGCCTGCCCGGTGCTGGAAGGTCAAGAGGAGCGGTGAGAGCTGCGAATTGAAGCCCCAGTGAACGGCGGCCGTAACTATAACGGTCCTAAGGTAGCGAAATTCCTTGTCGGGTAAGTTCCGACCTGCACGAAAGGCGTAATGATCAGGGCGCTGTCTCAACGAGGGACTCGGTGAAATTGAATTGGCTGTAAAGATGCGGCCTACCTGTAGCAGGACGAAAAGACCCCGTGGAGCTTTACTATAGTCTGACATTGGTGTTCGGACTTCTCTGCGTAGGATAGGTGGGAGCCATTGAAGCGAGGCTTTTGGGTTTCGTGGAGGCGACGGTGAAATACCACCCTGAGAAGTTTGGATTTCTAACTTGCAGATTCAACTGCAAGGACAGTGTTTGGCGGGTAGTTTGACTGGGGCGGTCGCCTCCCAAAGAGTAACGGAGGCGCCCAAAGGTCACCTCAGGACGGTTGGAAATCGTCTGCAGAGCGCAAAGGTATAAGGTGGCTTGACTGCGAGACGGACAAGTCGAGCAGGGTGGAAACACGGGCTTAGTGAACCGGTGGTACCGAGTGGAAGGGCCATCGATCAACGGATAAAAGTTACCCCGGGGATAACAGGCTGATCTCCCCCGAGAGTCCATATCGGCGGGGAGG
>NZ_JQKG01000096.1 GCF_000745915.1 Deinococcus misasensis DSM 22328 | reverse complement strand
TGTCCGGGGTGAAACCTGTGCCACATCCAACCAGCAACAGTGCTGTGGTGAACGTCAAACCTAGCGCTTTCTTATACATTCATCACCTCGCAAAAGGCCCCTTGCTGCAAAAAGAAAGTCTGGTTGACCCACCATTTGGACAACCATCACCTGTATAGCCTTTTGTGCATCGAGCATAGCTTTGTAAAGGAAAATTTGTCAACGTTTCATTTACTGCAAATGTAAGCTTTTTTTTATTGTTTTATATAGATTATAAATTCAGTTGACTCAAAAGAGAATTTTTTCATGATTTGTTTTTTTAAAGGAGAAATTTGAAAGATTGAGAAGATGAAAAAGCAGTCGGTAGAACAATCTACCGACTGCTTTTTCATCTTGGGTCAATTGGCGTTCTTGATGTAGAACACAGGGGAGACCCAGGTGTCCCAGTGTGCAGCATTGTTGACATCTCCACCTGCACGCAGAGCGTTCACTTTCAGGCGGTAAGCACCATCAGCAATGGTCTTGGTGACAGGGACTCCAGCTTTCATCTGGGCTTTCTTGATGCTGGCATTCCAGGTGTAAGCACTGAAGTAGTAGGCTCCACCATCTCTGACAATCTGGTTGCGAGAAAGGCTTTCAGCACGCAGAACTTCACTGCCTGTGTTGAACAGGGGTTTGCCCGTGGCAGCGTTCAACACTTCCACAGTCATGACCTGGGCGGGCATGGCCAAGTGGTAGTACACTTTGGGAAATTGGTTTTTGCTCAGGTCATACACTGCACCATCCACCTGATCGTAGTCCTGTTTGGTTTCAGGATCGTACATGGTCAGGAAGTTGTAGGTCATGGCAGGTTGTGTCTGATAGTCACCCTTGTAACCCATGTATGGCACACGTACCGTTTTGCCTGTGGCAGATTTGAAGGTGATGTAGCCACTGAACATGCTGCCGTTGCGGTCTTCAGCAGGAGGAGTGATGTCCACACGAAGCACCACACTGTTTCCGGGGTACAGGGTCACTCTGGAGGCTTGCAATTGAACATTGGCCACTTTGTCGCTGAACTGCACAGGCGAAGTGCCGAAAGTTCCAACAGCAGGCTCATGGCTGACGTTGTACGTCAGTGTGTTGGGACCATCGTTGTAGAGACGGATGGTGCGGGTCACTGTTCCTTGAATTTCTTCCAGAGACAGACGGCTGGGTTCCGTGCGAACAGGATTCTGGATGCTGTTCACCACATTGACCATGCCAGACCCCTGACGGTTGACCCCGTCCAGAATGCTGGTGCCTTTGAACACCCCAGGATTGGAGTTGTTCTGCAAGAGGGTCAGCACTTTTTGGCTGTCTTTCTTGAGCTCTGGGCGGGCTTGCAGCATCAGAGCAACGATGCCAGCCACGTGTGGGGAAGCCATGGAAGTCCCACTGAGGGTTGCATATCCACCCAATTCCAGAGGATAGGTGGAGTAAATCTGTCCACCGGGAGCAGCAACATCAGGCTTGAACTTGAGCAGCACGTCTGGACCATAGCTGGTGAAATCAGAAGGCAGGTTGCCGACTGGATTGACGAATGATTTCATTTCAGCTTTCCAGGTGACCGTAAGCGTCTCCCCTGCAGCCAGTTTGGCATCCAGAGCTTCTCCCACGGCTTTGTCTGTGCCCATGACTGGAATGGTGGAAACCACACTCAACCCGGGATAGCCTGCAGAGTTGTTGTAAATCACCACCGCAGCAGCCCCTGCAGCTTTGGCATTGTCGGCTTTGGTGGTGAAAGTGCATCCACCACGACGGACCAGAGCCACTTTGCCTTTGAGGCTGTCAGCAGGCAATGCAGCACATGCATCTGCAGTGGACAAAGCAGAACCGGTGCGCACCATTTCCATGGTGCCAGAAGTGGGAACAGCCGCACTGTCTGATCCGGGCAGGTAGCCCACATCCACTCCATTGGCAGTGAAGTAATTCAAACGCACACCAGAGTTTTCATAGCTGGCCACACTGATGGCCCCTTCGGTACCAGAAATTCCACCCAGTGCAAATGGACCTTCTGTTCCGTTGTTGCCAGCAGAAGCCACCACAATCACACCGGCAGCAATTGCATTCTTGATGGCTTCTGAAGTCACGTCATTGGGCCAGGTGCCAAAGCTGCCCAGACTCATGTTGACCACATCCATCTGGTCCACCACAGATTGCTCAAGTGCAGCCACCAGAATGTCATCGTAGGTGGAGCCATCACATCCAAAGACACGGTAGGCACCAAAAGAAACTTCAGGGGCAACACCTTTGACGGTGCCATTGGCGCCCACAATGCCTGCCACGTGGGTACCGTGACCACCACAGTCATCGGCAACCGCATCTGGTTTGGGAATGTAGCTGTCATTGACTCCGTAGTTGTCTCCCACGAAATCTTTCTGGGCCACAATGCGACCTTTCAGGTCTGGGTGATCCACATCAATTCCTGAATCGATGACACCCACTTTGATGCCTTTGCCTGTCAGCCCCAGTTCGTTTTGGGCAACATCCACTCCGGTTTGGGTGATGGCTGTGGCCAGATCAGGGGTGATGGGATCTGCTTTCACAAATCCAGCAGGTTTGATCATGCGTACTGGGCTGATCGATACCACACCAGGCAGTGCAGCAATCCGATCAATGTTTTCTTTTGTTGCTGTGACAGACACCCCATTGAAAACGCGACTGAACGTGTAGTTCTGCTGGTAATCAATGTTCTGGTCTGCTGCAAGTTTGGAGAGGGTTTGAGCAGACATGGGCTGAATACCGGTGCCAGTGACACCAAATTTCACAAACCAGCGGTTGGTCTCTTCCACTTTGAGGGTACTGGGTTTGCTGGTCTGTGCTGCGTGTGGAGCAGGCAAAGCATTCTGTGTTGGCAGGGTGGCATTGGAGCAACCTGCCATCACAGCGGTCAGGGTGATGAGGGCCAGAGAGGAAAAAATGGGCTTTCTCACTTGATCGCTCCTTGGTTGAGCCAACTCAGTTTGAGTTTGTAGGTGTTCTTGGCATTGTTGTCCGTGTAGCCTTCAGCAACTCTGGCACTGGTGACCATCACGTAGTAAGTGCTGTCTTCAGTGAGGGTGTACTCCAGTTTGGAACCCATGTCCGTCCCTGTGAGGGGATTGGCATCGTCATTGACCGCCAGAGGCTGGGTGGCACTGTTGACAATGGGAGGATACAGGTACACCACAGAGTCCAGAGCAGAATCCGCGTAGGCGCTCTGGGTCAGCACTTCGAGGGCAATCTTTTGACCTTTTTTGCCCTCGAATTTGTACCAGTCCACGTCTTTGTCTGAACCATCAATGATGGCTTTGCGGGTGGTGGTTCCATAAGAAAGCAGCATGGCCTGGTCGAAGGTGTTGTTGGGCTCGAACAGGTCTGGCAGCACCACTTTAAAAGATGAATTCAGCACTTTTTCGTTGCCAGAAGTGTCTTTGGCTTTAATTTCTACACTGTAGGTGCCGTCATCGAGGCCGGTCTGGTTGAAGCTGAACGATCCATCCGCACCCAGCGTCAGGGTCTGTGCTTCTCCACCATTCACCGAAATCGTCGCAGATTG
>NZ_JQKG01000095.1 GCF_000745915.1 Deinococcus misasensis DSM 22328 | reverse complement strand
GCTCTCGGCTCTCGGCTCTCGGCTCTCGGCTCTCGGCTCTCGGCTCTCGGCTCTTGGCTCTCGGCATCAGGCGAGGCACGCCTAGCCCCTACGAGACTCTGAGCCTCAAAACCAGTCCTCACGCCTCATCCTGTAAAATCAAACCCAACATGGACCGTGAAGCCGAACTCTTCCAACACCAGCAGGCCGCAGAAACCTGCCGCTCCTGTCGCCTCTGTCAGGGACGCACCAGAGTGGTTTATGGCGAGGGCAATCCTTACAGCGATCTGATGTTCATCGGAGAAGGACCGGGCCGCGACGAGGACATCTCGGGCAGACCTTTTGTGGGTCAGGCTGGGCAACTGCTGGACCAGATCATGGGTGCAGTGGGGCTGTCCAGAGATCAGGTGTACATTGCCAACATGGTCAAATGCCGTCCTCCCAACAACCGCAACCCTGAAGCGGACGAGGTGGCCGCCTGCCGTCCGTGGTTGGACCAGCAACTCCAGACCATTCAGCCCAAGGTGATTGTGACCCTCGGGAATGTGCCCACCCAGTACCTGATGAACATCCGGCAGGGCATCACCCGCACCCGGGGCCAGTGGTTTGATTTTCACCATTCCAGTGGATTCAGTGCCCGTCTGCTTCCGATGTACCACCCGGCTTTTCTGCTCAGAAATCCAACCCGTCAGGTGGGAGGTCCCAAAAGCCTGACCTGGAAGGACATCAAAGAGGTCAAAGCCACTCTGGAAAAACTGCGTCAGGGAGAAGATGTGCAGGTTTCTCAGGAAGCAGAGGAGCAGGGCAGGCTGTTCTGATCAGTACATGCCCAATGTGGGCGTGAGCCACACCTGCCCTGTGCCCTCAAACACGGTCACCAGCCCTTCACCAGACTGTGCAGAGGCCAGAAGGCTTTTGCTGGACTTCTGAACGCTCATGCGGACACCTGCAGTGCGGGCAATGGCATAATTCCCATCCACCACCAGTTTGTCCCCGTTCAGCTGGGCCACCATGATTTCAGCCTCTGGAACCGGAGCGTACAGGGCCACGATGCCGCTCCCACGGATCAGGGTCTGGAACATCCCCTCACCAGAGAGGGCATTTCCCAGAATGGAATCCGGGCGTTTGATCGAAAAATTCAGGTTTCCGGCCCCGGCCACAAAAATGCCCCGATCAATGATCAGGTCTTCTTGGATGTCCATCAAAAGGTAATGTTTCCAGGTGGGTTCCAGAAAAATGGTGCCCTGTCCGGTGTACTCGGTTTTGAAGACGGTTTCGCCGGTCAGGGCGGCACTGACGGCCCTTTGCAGGAAACCTCCCACCCCACCGCCAGATTCCACTTTCAGGTCAATGTGGCCTTTCATGTACTGCAGTTGGCCCGGTTCTGCGACCAGTTTGCCCCCAGAGAGGGTGGCCCGCAGGGTTTTCAGTTTGATGCCTTGCTTTTCGCGGTAATACATCTCGATGGCGGATTGTGGGTTCCCGAGGAGCTTCTGGTACTCCATCACTTCGAGGACACACCCCTGGATCTCTTTGCGGCGGATGGCCATCATGTGCTCGGTTTGCATGTCCCTTTGTACGTGACCCGGACGAAAGTCGTTCCCTTGAACGATATAATTCACTTTGTATGCCAAACGCCGACTTTGTGGGACTGGTCCAGAGCCTCCTTTCAACAGCAGAAGGGGCCATGGGCGAATACAGCCCGGTGCACCACCGGGTTCAAAACGATGGCCTCGCCAGAGAACGGGCCAAAAAAACCGTGGAAAGCAGCCTGAGACTGTTGATCATGCTGCAGGAAAAAAGCAGAGGCAATCTGGATTTCACCGAAAGCGAGATCCTGTCGAATGCCATTCAGGTGGTTCGGGGCCACCACCAGCAGTTCGAGGCCTGAATGCGCATTGTGGTTCAACGGGTCAAGCACGCTTCAGTGACTGTAGAAGGCAAGGTCACCGGAGCCATTCAGCAAGGTTTCTTGCTCCTTGTGGGGGTTGCCCATGACGATACCCTGCAGGATGCAGAATTTCTGGCCTCCAAGGTGGCCAAACTGCGCATCTTCAACGACGAAGAAGGCAAGATGAACCTTTCTCTGGACCAGATTGGTGGCAAAATCCTCTCGGTCAGCCAGTTCACCCTGTTTGCAGACTGGCGCAGAGGAAACCGCCCCTCGTTCACCAAGGCAGCCAAACCCGAGCAGGCCAAAGCCCTGTGGGAGGAGTTCAACCACTTCCTCAGAAAGCAAGGGCTTGAAGTGCAAACCGGGATTTTTGCTGCTGACATGAAAGTCGAACTTTTCAACGATGGTCCGGTGACCCTGATCCTCGACTCCAAGGAGCCACAATGAAGCACCTCAAAGCCGCTCTGGTGTGTGTGGGCCTGCTGTCTTTCGCGCAGGCCACCGACTACACCGTGAAATCTGGAGACACCCTTTCCCGCATTGCCCAGCAGTATGGGATCACTGTGCAGGAACTGAAACAGGCCAACAACCTGACTTCGGACATCATCCGCATTGGTCAGAAACTCGACATCCCCGGCCTTGAGGACACCCGCACCTTGGACTTCGCAGACCTGAAAATCACCTTGCCCAAAAAAGTCTGGGACGGTCAGGCCTTCAGCGTGCGTCTCAAAGGTGAAGACGCCGAAAAAGCCGTGGTGCGCTTCATGAGCGAAACCAGCGAAGATGTGCGTGAACCTGCCGAGTACCTGCGCCCGGTGTCCATCAAAGACAAAGAGGCTCTGGTGCTCGGACGGGTGGTGCTCGGGCATGTGGGCAAAAACGTGCAAATCGAAGTGGCCTTCAAGGACAAAGTGGACACCTTCGAAATTCCTGTGACCGTCAAAGGGGGCAATGCCACCCGACTGTATTTCACCCCCGAGGTGGAAGCCAAGCTGAACCCCAAAAACCAGACGGTGGAAAATCAGGTGTTGGACAAAGCCTACGCCCTGAGAACCCCCCAGCAGTGGACCAAATCCTTTCAGGACCCCGGCGTGAAAGCCACATCAGCAGGATTTGGAAGCAAGCGCATCTACAAAGCTGGAGATGCAGTGAAATACCATTACGGTGCAGATTTCCCGGCCAAAGTCGGCACCCCGGTCTATGCCGTCAACGATGGCACCGTGGTCATTGCCAGCAAATATGAAATCCGTGGAAACCTGATCCTGATTGATCACGGCCTCGGGGTCCAGAGCCTGTACTTCCATCAATCCAAACTGCTGGTGAAAGCTGGAGATCAGGTCAAAAAAGGCCAGAAGATCGGCGAGGTCGGAAACACCGGACTGTCCACCGGCCCCCACCTGCACTGGGAAATGCGGGTCCGGGGAGAAGCGACCAATCCGCTGGAGTGGGTTGGGAAGATGTATCCCTGAGGAAAAAGGCAACCTGTAAGGGTTGCCTTTTTGCAGAAGGCAGAGGGCAGAAGGCCAAAAAGGCTTTGGCTGAAGCAATGAAGGGCGCAGCACGCTTCTTGTACAAAACAGGAGACCGCGTCTTGGTCTCCTTGTCCGCTGCGCCCCTACAGATCCCCTTGACCATTTTTTCTTTGTGACCCACGATGCTCTCGGCTCTCGGCTCTCGGCTCTCGGCTCTCGGC
>NZ_JQKG01000094.1 GCF_000745915.1 Deinococcus misasensis DSM 22328 | reverse complement strand
GAGCCGACGCTCTTCGAGCTGCATGCGGCTCAGATGTCCGGGTCGCCATGCCATACCACCACGTTACTCTACCGACTTTTCAGAGTGCCAATAGAGAATAATGGTGGTGGCGCAGGCCAAATACATCCTCATCACTCTAGCAAGCCCTTCAAATTCTCTCAAGGGCCTTGTGTAGAGGGGGTGGGGAAACTTACACTCGTGGGCATGAACGTCCAGAGCCTGTATGCCCTCAAAGAATGGAATGCCCAGATTCAAACTTTGCTGCAAGGACAGTACGCAGTCCTCATTCGCAAAGGAGGAATCATTGAAAAGAACCTCGAATTTGAAATTGAGCACCGCGAGTTCTTTTTGTACCCCACCTATTTGCATCAGAACAAACTGGAAATCAAGCCAGAGCACCTTGCCCTGGTGGAAGACCCTCTTGCCACTGAGCAGGTGCATTTCACTGCGTTTGCCAGAGTGAAAGCCGTTTGGAAAGTGGAGGATCTTTCCAGAGCCCTGCAGATGGAACCTTTTCAGGCCCTGAACCAGAAAGCCATTGAGCGCCGTTTTCTTTACCGAAACAAACCGTATGTGCATGTGTTGCTGCTGGAAGTCTCCAGATTGGAACAGCCTTTTGAATTGCTGGAAACCCCTGAAATGCTGGGATGCCTCAGTTGGGTGCCTCTGGATCAGGAGCATGTGGTCAAAGCGACTTCTGTTTTGCCTGATGGAGGCCTGCAAAAGCTTTTTCATGAACTTCAGAGCATTCTGGGTGCCCCTTTGATGGAATGAATTTTCAGCAAAAAGGGCATCCTCCTGACAGAGGCCAGTGTTTTGGGACATGGCAGGGATCACACCAGAATTCTGAAAATGCAAGCTCAATGCAGTTTATGGAGTGTGCGTTTCGTAACGAAAGGGCACGATGAAGCCCATTGTGTAAAGCACCTGTGATTGATCGTTATTTTCCAGATGTTGAACAGTGCTGGTGCAAATGGGCATCCTTCAGGTAAATTATGAATTTTGGATGAAAATGAGAAGCACTTGATGGAGCCTTCCACAAATCAATCATGCAGATCACCTTCGTTTTGAACCTGTAGCGTCCATAAATCATGCACATTTTTCAGTTAACATGCACTTGCAAAAAAAAGCCCATTGTGAATACAATGGCTCGAAGCAAGGAGTGTGCTTTTATGAATTTACGTAGACTGAGTGAACAGGTGGCCCTTCTCAAGAACCCTCAACGCAGCGATCAATTCGTTCGCCAATTTCGCAATGCAGTGCGCGATGGTGTCTTTGATGCCACCGAACTTCCTGAGCGTTTTGAATTGCCCAAGCAATACGCCAAACGTGGACAGGATGCTGCATACAGCAAAAGCGTGAAAGAAATGGTGTTCGAAATCAATCCTGCATTTGAGCAGTGGTTTGATGAACTGGACAACCAACTCACCCAGAACAAACGCACCCGCAAAATCAAACCCAGCCTGGAAGCTTTCTCCAAAGGCGAACTGGATTTCAAAGCACTGGCCGCAGCCACCCGTGCCAAAATGAAAGCCAGCGAAGAAAAAGGCAAAAAACTGGGTGCAACCCGCAAAGGCCGCAAGAAGTAAACTTCAAAACCAAAGAGGAGGGAACCCCCTCCTCTTTTTTGATGTCCTCTTTTGACTTGTGAAATTCAGAGGTTCACTTGCAAAGCTCTGGACAGGTGAATGAAAGCCTGTGCAGTCACTTGCACATCCCCCATGGAACGGTGCCTTTCGGTAAAGGTGAGCTCCAACCGTGAAGCCAGCAAATCCAGTTTGTGGCTGCGCTCTCTGGGGTACGCCCGTCTGGACAGTTGCATGGTGCAAATCTGCGCTCTGGGCGGGAATTCCAGTCCGAGCTTCTGGGCATTGGCCTGAATGAACCCCACATCAAAAGAGATGTTGTGGGCCACCAGAGGCTTCCTTTTGATGAACGCCAGAAATTCTGGCAACACCAGATCGATGGTGGGGGCATGCTTCACATCCAGATCCCTCAGGCCATGCACTTTGGTGGCGAAATAAGGAATGGGACGCTGGGGATTCACCAGCGAATGGAAGATCTCGTCTTCCACGATTTCGCCGTTTCGCACAACAACCGCGCCAATTTCCACAATGGCGTCCCGCTCTGGAGAAAGCCCTGTGGTTTCCAGGTCAAAGACAACGTAGTCCACAGATTCAGTGTACTCCGTTATGCCTGACCGCGCTGCTCTTTTACGGCATGGGCAGAATAGCCAAACTGCAACCCAGAGCTGGAACCCTGCTTCAGGATCACTCTGGCAAGCTCACCGAGGGTGGCCCCACCGGGCAGCACAGGCATCCTGAGGTCCTGCGAAAGCTCGGTCAGGCTCATGTTGTCGAGCATGAGCTCGGTGCCGTAACGCAAAGTGGTGGGAGGGACGATCAAGAGGTCCGCCTCAGAAGGTTGCACGGCATGGCGGAAACAACGCCCGGTCAGCAAACCTGCCACGGTGGTGTTTTCCCCGAACGTGCGGTTGGTGACCGCCCGAACCTCGATGTCCAGCCCTTTGATTTTCCGCAGGGGCTCTACAGCCAGATCCAGAGAACCAGCAAACAGTTTCCCGGTGCCCAGAATGACCTTCTGGGGGATTTCCAGTGCCTCAGGCAGCTCTGGGAGGGGTTCGTTCAGGAAGTCGCGCACCATCCCCACACCGTTTTCCAGCATCGGGAAGCCCTCGTAGTCCTCCTCGGGAGGGATGGGCAGTCCAGCCAGAATGTAAAACTCATCGGAGGGGAAGATGAAACGGGTTCCACGCTCCTCCAGCATGCGTTTTCTCCAGACGTTTGCCCGACGGATCACGTCTTTGGCCTGCTCTGGAGAAAAAGTGGGCACCTGCGCCAGATTGGTGCGGTGGTCGGTCAGGCCCACCGGAACACAGGCCACCGAAAGCACATTCGGACGGCTGGTCAGATACTCCATGGTTTTGTCGAACTCGTCCCCGTCGTTGCGACCCGGCAGCATCACGATCTGGGTGTACAGGTCGATGGACTCCAGACGCTCAATCATGTGGCGGATGTCGGTGGCCTGCTGGTCTTTGACCTTCAGTTTCCACCACTTCATCATGTCCTGACGCAGTTCCTGGTTGGTGGTGTGCACCGATACGTAAAGCGGAGAGAGGTTCTCATTCAGAATCCGCTGGATGTCGTCTTCGGTCAGGTTGGTGAGGGTCACAAAAGAGCCGTACAGGAAAGACAGGCGGTAATCGTCGTCCATGATGTACAGGCTTTTCCGGAAGCCTTTTGGCATCTGGTGCACGTAACAGAAGTCGCACTTGTTGGCGCACTTCTTGATGCCGTCAAAGAGCACCTCTTCAAACTCCAGACCGGGATCTTCCCACTCCACTTCAAAAGTGAAGGTTTCCGCGGCTTCCACGGGTTTCAGGGTGTGGTGGTCTTGCTGAAAAGTGAACGTCGGCTGATCCAAATGGTGGGTTCTTGCCACCTCCAGAGTGGCCACCCCCTGCTCCAGGAGATATCTGTAAGCCAGAATGTCTGTGACAGACTGGTCATTCACACGCAACAACTGATCGCCAGGCTTCACACCTGCGCGCTGTGCAGGACTCCCTGGAGCAACTTCTTTGATTCGAGCCGGGTACACTTCCACCTACTGCCCTCCGAATTTACCATCTTAGCATGGTTGAACACAGCGATTGTTGAAGGGGTCGCAATTTTCAGGGGTGACGCACGTTAAGGCTGAAGGAGAAGCATCAGGAGGGTGGAGCGAAACTCATCACTCAACGCAGCTCGTTTCCTCTTGCGCTTCATTC
>NZ_JQKG01000093.1 GCF_000745915.1 Deinococcus misasensis DSM 22328 | reverse complement strand
TTAAAATCTGTGCTGTATTTGGTGGGCGTTTTTCTCACGGTCTGACTCCTATTCTGACAGCTCAACCTGGAGTCAACAAAACTGTAGCAAGATCATTACACTTACCACAGAGCAACTAGAAAATTTTGCACATGCAACTCGCCTAGCTATTTCTCGAGCACATGCACTTCTTTTGCAAAGTTAGGTCGTTCGTTGAGATGATCACGCACCCCCAAGCCGGTAAAGGGGTGTAGCAAGGAGCTCACCTAGTGTGAAAACCCGATCCGTCAGTCCTAAAGCCATTGCTGGTGTTCTGTGCAGATACTTTTGACGCCCGATCTGCTCGGGCAATTCCACCTGCAGGCTTCGACAGGTCTTCGCCCAGTTATAGGACAGCCTTTCAAGTTCAGCCAGGCCAACACGGGTAATTTTTTTGTGTGCAAAACAGAGTCCTTTACGATGCATGTAGGGATTGTGTTGTCTGGCGGTGCCATTCTGTCGCTCCACAGCAGAGGTATTCGGTGTGGTATACCCCAGCCGTTCCAACTCTAAGCGGATTCTGCCAGGGGTGCCGTGGGTGTAGCAGATGTCCACCGTCTTTAACTTTTTGCCCTCCCGCACCTTGATGAGTTGCACATGGGCCAGCATCCTCGGAATGCGGTACTTCACTTTTGGAGGTCGACCCTTGCTCCCCTTTTTCTTCGGCTGGTACGGCACACCAAAGATTTCTGGAAACAAGGTGGCGTAGCCGTGCCCACCATCGGTGAACAAAGCCAGATGTTGTGGGTCTGCCAGACGGCTCTGGGCATCCTCCAGCAGACCTCGAATCAAGGTTTCGTCTCTGGCGCCCAGCCGTAGAGACACCACAAACTTGCTGTACGGATCAATGACTGTCGCTTCCCAGCACGGCTGACTTTTGTTACCGTAGAAACCATAACGTTCATCGGCTTGCAACGCGGTGGTCTTCACCTGCAAGGCTTTGTGGTCATGGAGGGCTCTGGCATGCTGTCCGGTCACCACAATGATGCGTTCTACCGTGTCGTGGTGGACTTTACAGAGCCGGGTGGTCGCGGAAATGGAATTGCCCTCACACAGGGTCTCAGCCACTTTGATGAATGTGTCCGGGTGAATTTTGCTGTTCCACAGAGGTGTTCCTTTGCGTTCACTGAACTCAGTGCCACAGGTTTTACACTTTAAGTACCGCAGACCATGCTTGCCGTAGGTCTTGCGCACCACCAGGTTGTCCTGGCCCGTTTTGAGGTGGTCTTGGCACCGAGGCATCAGACACGCTAAACTGCTGAGGGGTAGCTGTTTTTTTCGACTGTCACAAGCGAATTTTACTGCTCCCCTGTTCTTTTGGCTGCCCTCTGCGTGATCATCTCAACAAACCACCCAAAGTTACGATGGAAGAGTTATAGATCTGACCGGGTTAAATCCTCAACTACCAGAATCTGCCAGAATTGTTGCTTCGCGAGAATGGGCATACTTTGTCGGAAGCCACTTTTGCCCCGGGTGTCTTGAGGAAAACCAAGCATGGTTGTTGCCCTGGAAACTGCCCTGGACTTTTGCCTGCAATCGACATGAGTGTCTCCTGGTGGATACATGTCCATGCTGTATGCGCCGCCCAGGAAATTTCCGGCAGGAGACTGGAAGTGCACCCCGTTTTGCCTCTTTAACGCCATTGCCAGGCCATTGTATGAATCCTCGTGCTGTTGGGCAGGCTAAAGAAGGCCGTGCTTCGATACCGTGTCAATATCCTCTGTCCAATGCGCATACTCTCAAGCTCACAGAACATTCGCGCCTTCTCTATACCCAGGAGCGAATTACTGACCTATTGAACCAGAAAGAGACAACTGTTGCCGGTCAAAGCGTACCCACAATTCAGTACTTCAAACATTTGCGTTCCGTTTGTGCCATGATCCTTTACGCAGCAACACCTGAAGACCTGGGCGAGTTGCCACTTGCGATCTATCAAGTCTTCGAAAGGCACGTAGCAGACCGAATTGATGCCTTAGAAGAGCGTAAACGCATTCGCGAAAAAACTGCTCGCAGGGGTGGTCCAGCGCCAGCCGCTTTCAGAGGTGCGCCACAGAGTGCCAGTTTGATGGCATCAATCCTTCCCGCAGCCACACACATTCTGGATGCCAAAGACCCTGAAGATCTCCATAGTCGCTTGAATTGGCTGGTCGAACGTGTTCGCAGCCGCAAACAGAACAAAGTTCGAAACGCTGTTAACGATTATCATTTGACTGGTGTTCTGTTGGATGCTTTCAATAAGTGTCTCAGTCCTACAGCTGAGTTTGATCGTCGGCATGGAGTGCGATCACCAAGGATACAATCTCAGGGCTATATTTTTACTTCGAAACATATCCCTCAACTATTATGGCTGGAGGATTACGAGACATATTTTAAACCATTGCTCAGTACTTCAGATATTACAGATAACTACGCACGTCGAGCACTCTCCATTGTATTGTTGCGCCTTTCGACTCCTAAAGACTGGACCACTCTTGCCTTAGATCTGGGGTTACCAGCTTCAACAGGCAAAGGCATAGTCAACAAATTAAATACCGTAATCTCTGGGCTCGGAAATAGTGATGCATACGATGAAGCATTACACTCTTTAGCCAGGAGACTATCTAACTCTTCAAACAAAGTAGATTACGCATTGCGAAGACTGAAACTGAAAGATTTTCTGGAGATAGAAATATCAGACTGGAAATCCATTGCTGAGAATGCAGGATTCCGGCGTCCAGCCTACCCTGCCAGACGCCGGAATGGCGCGGCATGGGTCTGGAGCCAGGTTACTGGTGGCGATCCTCACCTCTCACCTGCATTATCAGGACCAAAAAGTATTAGCTTAAAGGAGGTTTATAGAAGGTTTTTAAAGGATGACATACCTATCATAGAGCAATCTCTATTTGAATATGCCCAATATCTAATTGATTCTATAGAGATTACTCCATCCAATTCAAAAAAGCCAAATTAACCTAATAAATGTCTGGCTATTGATTAATAGCCAGACATTATACATACAAGTGCTTTTACCACTAATCTTACATGGTCTCAATCGATCTAACAATTTTAACATCTAGACTACCTCCAAATTGATTATTATTCAAATTAAATACCACCTTGTGAAGTATGTTATTAGTATGTGTATAGTAAAAGATCACCTCTATATCTATAGGTCCCCTATTTAGCAAATTGTTGCCGATCGAATATAGAAAAAATTCTTCTCCAGATTTCAACAAAACAGATCTTGGGAAATCAGAAGCTTTCGCCCTCCTATCTATGGAAGGCGAAAGAGAGGCACTTTTACCTTGAACGTTTACCTGCTGAATAAATACCGAACTATTACTAATATTTACAACAGAGAATACATAGAAAGGAAATTCAGGACCTATATCACCATATCGCGCCCAATCGTAAGATAAAATAATATTAGGAAGCTTATTTTCTTTAATCTGTGCTTCCAAGGAATCATTTTGTCTTTTTTGCTCTCTTAGCTGGTGTCTCACCAGACTAGCATATACTCCCGTCACTATAGCAAGAGTTGCATTGATGAAAAGTCCCGCAAAATCTATCCAATCCCTTGGCATGTCGACACCTCGCAATATCATAGTCATTATCACGACATAAATGCAAACGTTCAACATGACAAGAAGAGTGGCTGCAGATGCCCTGACGGATGCTCCTTGGGATCTGAGTGATTGACCACTTCCTCTATTGACCCTTGGGGAATTTGATGAAGTTTTGGACGGTTCAGAGGCCGAAAAACTGCTGGAAAAGTTTGACCCTCTTTTGTTCCCAGGTCCCC
>NZ_JQKG01000092.1 GCF_000745915.1 Deinococcus misasensis DSM 22328 | reverse complement strand
GATAGAATATGCGATTTTCTGGAAATCGTCAAGAGGGGATGAAAAATCGGGCAAGGGCTGCTTTTTTGCTTTTTGCACAGCATAAAAGTCAGGGTTTTGTGGAGTTGCCATTTGAGTAAGCCATTGTGCCTATTGGGCTTTTGGGGTGGCCAGAGAACCTCATGCATCAACGTTTCACTGTGAAGTCCACACCTCACCCTGTAAACTGTTAAACATGTTTGAGTCGCTAGGCAAGAAACTCCAGGACATTCTGGACAATGTACGTCAGCAAGGACGCCTGACCGAGCCGCAGGTCAAAGCCGCCATGCGCGAAATCCGCATGGCCTTGCTGGAAGCAGATGTGAACTTCAACGTGGCCAAAGATTTTGTGGCCCGTGTCTCCGAAAAAGCTGTGGGTCAAGATGTGCTGACCAGCCTCAATGCAGGTCAGCAAGTGGTCAAAATCGTCCATGACGAATTGATCGAAACACTGGGCGGCAAAGCCCAGCAACCAGAGCTCAAAACCGAAAGCAACGTCTGGTTCATGGTGGGCTTGCAGGGGGCAGGGAAGACCACCTCCACAGGCAAACTGGCTGCTTATTACAAGGGCAAAGGCCGTCGGGTCTTGTTGGTGGCAGCAGACACCCAGCGTCCTGCTGCCCGCGAACAGCTCAAGGTGCTTGGGAATCAGGTGGGTGTGCCTGTCTTGGAGGTTCAGGACAACGAGCCCCCAGAGGTCACCCGTCAACGCCTCAAAGAACACCTTCAAAAAGACTTCCGCGATCTGGTGATTGTGGACACCGCAGGCCGCTTGCAAATCGATGAAGCCCTGATGGATCAGCTTGCCGATCTGAAAACCGCCCTGAACCCCACCGAAACCCTACTGGTGGTGGATGCCATGACCGGTCAGGAAGCCCTGAACGTCGCAGAGACCTTCGACAAACGGGTGAGCCTCTCGGGCCTGATCATCACCAAGATGGACGGCGATGCCCGTGGGGGTGCAGCCCTCTCTGCCCGTTCCGTGACTGGAAAACCCATTTACTTTGCTGGGGTCAGTGAGAAGATCAGTGGTCTGGAGCCTTTCTACCCGGACCGTGTGGCCAGCCGAATCCTGGGGATGGGCGATGTGCTCACCCTCATTGAGCGTGCACAACAGGCAGAACTGGCTGCCATGGATCCCAACAAGAAGATCACCGATTTTGATTTGGAAGACCTGCTTTTGCAAATGAAAAACCTGCGCAAAATGGGTCCTCTGGGCGACATCATGAAACTGATTCCCGGCATGAGCAAAATGCTCCCAGAGGGCTTCAACGTGGATGAAAAACAACTCAAGCAAATTGAGGCCATCATCCAGTCCATGACCTTGCGTGAACGTCGTGACCCCAAAATCATCAATGGTCAACGTCGCAAACGGATCGCTGCGGGTTCGGGTCGCACGGTGCAGGAAGTCAACCGCCTGCTCAAAATGCATGACCAGATGAAGGACATGATGAAGGTCATGCAGCGCATGGGAATGGGCAAAGGTGCCAAAGGTGCCAAGGGCATGCCCAGAATGCCTTTTGGCAAGTAAGTGCGTTTGCCTTCTCAAGCCTGCCTTCGGGCAGGCTTTTTCTTTGATGTGGACCTTCAGACCAAACGGTGCCGTTGCAGATCCCTTATACTTGAATTATGTCCAAAACAAAAACCATCATGGAACATCTGTCCAGAGATCCCATTCTGGCCCATGTGATTGAACAGGTGGGGCCCCCACCAGAGGTGCTGAGGTCCAGCCATGGACATCCTTTCACAGTGCTGGCCAGTTCGGTGATCGGACAGCAACTCTCTGGCAAGGCCGCAGATGCCATCGAGAAACGTGTGGTGGCCCTGACGGGAGGTTTGCTTCCAGAGCAACTGCGTGCCCACACCCATGAAGCCTTGCGCGGGTGTGGGCTTTCCAATGCCAAAGTGCGAACCCTGCATGCCCTCAGTGATGTGTCCTTGCAAGGCACAGTCAACTTTGAGACCCTGCATCAACAAACCGACGAAGAGATCATGAACCAACTGCTTCCTGTCTGGGGCATTGGCCGCTGGACCGTTGAAATGTTTTTGATGTTTGGTCTGGGCCGTGAAGACATTTACTCGCCTGGAGATGGTGCTTTGAAACGGGCTTTTGCCAACCTTTACGGCGATTCAGACCTGCAAGAAGTCACCACCAAATGGAGCCCTTACCGCAGCCATGCGTGCTGGTACCTCTGGAGGAGCCTGTGAAATTTGTGCTTTATCAGGAGTTCCACAGCCATCAAGACTTGACCGAAGCCCTTCAGGACATGCGTCGCACTTACATCCAGTACCCAGAGTGTGACTCGGGCTTGATTCTCCGAAGCGTGGATGCCCGCAACACCTGGATTCTGGAAACCCTCTGGAATGCCCATCCTGTGGAAATCCCACCTCATTTTGAGTGCGACAAATACCGATTCTGGGTTTTTGAATCCCTTTGACGGGCTGCAAAGCAGGGGAGAGGCTCTGGTCTCAGTCCAACCGGATGGTCCGAGGACGTTGCACCAGAGGGGCCTCTTCTTCCACAGGCATGGAGAGGTAAGCGCGGCTCTGGGTTCCCAGCAAACCGTAAATGCCAATGGCTGCAACCAGAATGGTGATACCCCCAGCGCTCCAACCCACCACACTGACCACCAAGAGCACCAGAGCCAAAGTCCAACTCCAGCTTCGCTGGTGGCTCAGGCCATAAGCAGCAAGTTCGCACAGCAGGGTGCTGAACAACAGCACCGTGATGCAGGACACCTGAATCCAGCCATTCACCAGAAAAGTAAAAATGGGGTAAAGCTCAATCAGGGAACGGGTGAGGCTCTGGCCTGAAAGCAGCAACATCACTGCTGCTGCCAGATTGGCCACGGCAAAAAAATGCAAAGTGGAAATGGTCCAGCACAATTTTTTGGGAATCGAATTCATTGTTTTCAGCATACAGAAACAAGTCTGAAAAAAGTGTGATTGATTGCATTTTGATGTGGTTTTCTATAAATCCAAATCCAAACCCACATTCAACCTCGGAAAAGCCTGCCTGTCTCAGTTCAAGCAGGCTTTAAAGGGTCTCAGTAGTCTTCCATCACATATGGGCCAAAGAAATGGGTTTCGTACCCGCCGTGCTCTTTCAGGATGTCCCGCACTTTGGCTTTGGTGATGGGGGTTTCTGCATGGATGTACATCACATGCTTGCCTGAAAGACAAGCCTGCTGGTACTGCTTCAGGATGCGGGTTTCATCGGCCACATAATCTTGAATGTTGCGCAGAAACCGGGCGATCCATCCATGTTTCTGCCCATCCTGATCAATGTGCTTTAGGGCTGCCTCACCTGTGAAGACCGCAATGGCCTCTGGGGCGTAACCTGCTTCCAGCAACTTGGCCCTGACCTGCTCCACCTGTTGTTGTGTGTTCAGGATGGTGGTCATGTGGTAAGCCGGATACAGGATGAAAGGGTGGTTGGGATTGTTGAACGGACTGGGAGTGAGTCTTCTGGGCTGACGCATGTTCCAAACCTCCTTCGCGCACACTTGTGAAATGGCAAGCCGAAGCAGAGAAAACGCAGCATCATGGAAAGTGTTACACAGAGAGTACCAAGAAAGATCCTGAGAAATTGTGTCTCTGGGCGATCAACTCTGGAAATTAAGGTTTTCTGCTTGCTGCATGTCTTGCATCCAAGTTGGCAAAGTAGTAAAGTTGAAATTCGGGCGTCTTGACCCGTGCTAAGGTCAGACGTTAATTCTTTATCAGAAGCCAATGTGGGTTAGCACCGCAAAAGCCCACCGCTTGGAGGAATCATGGCTAAAGGTACGTTTGAACGCACCAAGCCCCACGTGAACGTGGGAACCATTGGTCACGTGGACCACGGTAAAACCACCCTCACCGCCGCGATCACCTTTACCGCAGCAGCTGCCGATCCCACCATCGAAAAGCTCGCCTACGACCAGATCGACAAGGCACCTGAGGAAAAGGCCCGTGGCATCACCATCAACACCGCCCACGTGGAGTACAAC
>NZ_JQKG01000091.1 GCF_000745915.1 Deinococcus misasensis DSM 22328 | reverse complement strand
GGCAGAAGGCAGAAGGCAGAAGGCAGAAGGCAGAAGGCAGAAAACCCGTTACCACCAACGTAGGGGCGGGGCATGCCTCGCCCTGCATTGCTTTACAGTTGCCTTGGCCTTCAGCCTTCTGCCTGTTCCAGCACCCTGTTTGTTGCTCTCAATATGCCGTGTGGGTCACCTGATAACCCCGCTCTTGCAGGTAGGTGGTCACGCTGCGAACGGCCAGTTTGACCCCTTCGGTGATCAGGGGACTGCCAAACTTGGCGGTTTTGACCAGGGTGGTGCCGTCTTCTCTGGGGGTCACCTGCACCAGAATTTCCTGGGTCAGGTGCTCCTCTTCGATGTGGGCCAGAAACACGTAACCTTCGTTGCGCAGGTTCTTGAAGACATCCAGCAGGATCACGGTGCGGTTGCCGTAACGGTACACGGCTTTCTGGAACTCGGTGATGGCAGGGTTTTCACCTGCCACAAGAATACTGTGGGGCATGTCATCCTCCGTGAACACCTGATAGGGGGGAACGTTTTTGAAGCCTTTGACCCGGAAACGCACATGGAACACGTCGAAGCCCAGATCCTGCCACTTGAGGGCGTACTTGGTTTGCAGGGCAGCCTCTGGAGGGGCACACTCGATCAGGTCGTACAGGCCAGACTTGCGGGCTTCTTCCAGAGCAAACTGAAAGTACTCCTCGTGGTCCGTGGTGAACCAGATTTCGCCCCCTGCTTTCAGGCGTCCAGAGGCCATTTCAAAGAAGGGAACCTGCAACAGGCGGTTGTGCTCGTGTTTGGGCCATGGGTCGGGAAAATTCACATAAATCCGGTCCAGAGCCTGCTTGGGGACCACCCCTTGAATGAGCGGTTCGGCGTGCAGTTTGGTCAGGATGGCGTTTTTCAGACCTGCATCCTGCAGCTTCTTCTCGGCTTTCAGGAGGCTGACACCGGAAATCTCCACGCCCAGATAATTGGCGGCTTCCGTTCGGGCGTGCTGCACCCAGAATCTTCCATCTCCGAAACCCACTTCCAGATGCCAGGGCAACTCTGGCGTTTCAGGATAAAGGTGTTCTTTGCTGTCTGGAAAACGAAAATCCGAAGGTTTGAAGATCATTTCAGCACCTCCAAGAGCTTGTGGGCATCTTGCACCACACTCTGGTAGGTGTGTTCTCCGTGCAGGCAACGGCCCAGAGCGTACAGCTCTGGAATGCGTTTCAGGTGAAACCCGTCCTGTTCTGCTGGAGCAAAAACTTTGAAGGTCACCGTGTAGGGGATGGCTTCTCCTGTGGCAGGAGACTGTTGCTGGACCTCCTCGAAAGCAAAGCCTTGCTGCAAGAGGTCCTGATACAGAAAATCGTAAGCAATTTCCGAGAGCCTGCCTGATTCTTCGGTGATGCTGCCCATGGTGAGTCGGGCTTCCAGAAAACTGCCCACAGCCAGAACCACTTTGCGGGCCAGACGCTCTGGACCTTCCCAGGTGCTCAGGCGGAACCGTTCACCGGTCTGGATGCTGGTCACACACGATTGCAGCAGGTGGATGCCGGGGGTCAGTTCGAGGGTTTGTTTCACATTGCGGTGAAACATCCACAAGCTGCGGTCTGGCAGGGATTTCTCCAGAGCCATTTGCAGAAAAGAGCCCTCTGGAAAAGCGAAATCCACCGAAGGGTGGTACAGGTTGCCCACACTGTCGAGGCTCTGGGTGACCAGCAGCACATCCTGACCGGCCTGTGCGAGGTGGTAGGCCAGTTCGCTTCCAGCCAGTCCTGCACCGATCACCGCCACATCGTAGATGTGTCCGGTGTGTGGGAAGGAGCGGGGGGTAGGGTTCAACATCGGTTTCCCATCATACCAAGTGGGACTGGAAAATCGAGCAGCATGGATGGGAGGCAACAGGTTCACCGTAAAGTCTGACCTTTGGTATGGCACTTGAGAAAGTGTTCAGCGATCAGCAGTCAGCGAAAAGCCCATCCAGAGGCCTTTGCTCTCGAAAACAACAAGACCAAAAGCAAAGCCCACTCAGATTTTGAGCTCAAAAGGCACCAAGAAAACCTTCCTTCTGGCTGATGGCTGAACGCTGATGGCTGACGGCTCTCTCTGTTTGCATCGTCCGACCAGCGACTTGACACTTGTCCTCCCATCTTCAGTTTCAATTCAGGAAACTGAAAGACCCGGAGGTTTACACTCAAATCATCCTTGTATTGGTCATTCCATCTTCTCGTTCAGGATTGAATGGGGTGGTTTATGATTCACAAAACGCTTTCCCAGAGGACGTTGGATGAAAGTGTGGACCGACTCTACGACCAGATGCGTCCGTCTGTGGTGATGACTTTTCTGGCGGTGGTGTTGTTTGCTTTTGCCCTTCTCAGGGAAACCCCTCTGGTGGTGGGAAGCTGGACGGTGGTCATGCTGGGCCACACGTTCTTGCATGCCCGCTCGGTGTTTGGTTACCCCAAAATCAAGCATTTCCATGCTGCCGAATTCTGGCTGTCCAGAGAAGTGGCTTTCAGCCTGACCCGTGCCATCGGCTGGAGCATTCTGGTGATGCTGTACTTCCATCCAGAGCACACCGAGCAGTTTTACCTGCTGCTGATGTTCTTGCTGGCCATCGTCTCGGGAGGGCTGGTGACCTATTCGGCGGTTCCGACCCTGTATCCGTCCATGGTGGTCTTGATGCTGCTCCCCATCTCCCTGAGGCTCCTGCTCACCCCTTCAACCCATGCCTATGCGGCCATCATTGGGGTGGGATTGCTGGTGTATGCAGCGGTGCTCATCAGATACCATCAGGAGGCCCATGGGATTTCCCGAAAAGCCATAGAGTTGTACTTGCAGCAAGGAATCTTGATGGAAGAGATGCACCGCTTCAAAGAACAACTTCAGGAAAGCAACGAACAACTCAAGACGGTCAACGACCATTTGCAGGTTGCCCTCGGGCGCAGCCACAAACTGGCCTTCAACGATGCCCTGACCGGGTGCTACAACAGGCGGGCTTTTCTGGAACACCTCAAGGCCCACGCTTCGCCTTATGTGGCAGCACCCGTCTGTGTGGTGATGATGGACCTCGACCACTTCAAACGCATCAATGACCAGCAGGGGCACCTGTTTGGAGACCATGTGCTGAAAGTGCTGGTGGCCCGCATCCAGATGCAGTTGCGACCAGAGGACATCCTTGCCCGTTATGGGGGCGAAGAATTTGTGTGTTTGATGCCCGGCACCACCGCAGAACAGGCCGCCATTTTCGCCGAAACCATCCGCAAATCGGTGGCCTCCACGCCCATTCGGGATGAAGACCACATCCAGCACATCACCATTTCCATTGGGGTGGCAAAGTATCAGCCCCCAGAGGATCCTCTGGAGGCTGTGAATCGGGCAGATCAGGCGCTTTATCGGGCCAAGCGGGCTGGTCGAGACCGGGTGATGGTCACCTGAAACAGCACTTCACTTGCCTGCAGGCAGGTATTTCAGGGACAGGCCCAGAGCGGTTCTGGGTTTGAAGCCTTCCCAGTAGGTGTTTCCGGCCCCATCGTTGGAGTTCTCCACGAGGTTCAGGTATTTTTGCATGTCGGTCTGACCTTTGAGGTGCATGCCCAGATAAGCGGTGGCGAAGTGCGCCAGGATGTTGTTCATCTTGACGGTGTCCCATGCGGTCTCCGAGTACGCCTCAAAGAGGGGGAAGTTGTTGTAGGTTTCCACTGGAGCGGGCATGGGTGCAGCAGCGTTGTGGTTGGCGTTGTGGAAGGTCAGCAGGTAACGGTTGGTGTTGACAGCATTTTCAAAGATGGCCCTTGTGCCTTTTTCGTAACCAGAGACATCGTCGCGGTCACCTGCCACAAACAGCACAGGGGTTTTGATGCCCTTGAGGGTTTCGGCGTTCCAGAAGCCCACCTGCATGCCCCACGGTGCAATGGCAATGGCGGCCTTGATGCGGGAATCCACGGTTTTCAGGTAATCGGGGTTGCTGGCAGCGCGTGCAGCGAGGGCTTTGTTGGGTGGAGCAAATTGCAGGGTGGTGGCAAAGTCGGTGAAGCCCCCACCGATGGTGTTGACCACGCCGTATCCGCCCATCGAGTAGCCAACCACTGCGGTGTTGTTGGCATCCACCAGACCCGAGAGGAAGCTCTTGCTGCCGTTTTTGCTGAGCTTATCGATCTCGTTCAGCACAAAAAGCTGGTCCAGAGAGCGGTTCATCAGGGTGCTGCCGAAGGCTTTCACATCTGAAAAGGTGCTGTCGGTGTGGTCGATGGCCACCACCACATAGCCTTTGCTGGCGAGGTTTTCGGTCAGGTGGCTGAGCAGGTAACGGTTGCCGGGGTAGCCGTGTGAAACGATCACCAGAGGGAACTTCTCGGGTTTGACGAGGGGTTCGGCATCGCGCACAGCTTTGCCGTACACCTGAATGGCGATGGAAGCGTCCCGGGTGGTGGTGTTGTACACGCCGCCGGGTTTCTGGTCGGCTTTCAGTTGGGCGGGGTACCACACTTCAAGGGTGAGGGGACGGTCGTAGGTGGGGATGGGATTGCCTGCGGTGGCATTCACAATGTCCAACTGTTTGGGGTTGACCACCTTCAGGGTCTGTACCCCGATCTGGTATTCACCATATGGAGAGAGTTGGGGGGAATCAGGGCGGATGGTGTCAATGCGGTTTTGCTGGGCAAAAGCCATGCTTCCCAGAGCCAGCGCAGCGCCGACCAGAGCGGTTTTGTTCATGTTGTGCCTCCCTTAAATCTGTGCCTCTGTCATATCAAATTGGGCATTGATGTAAAAGAGGTGAATTTCACATTTTAAAATTTCTCCCATTTTTATTTTCTTTTTTGGGATTTATGCAAGTTTCTTTTTGAAATGTGAATGCCAATGAAATTTTCGTTCTCTGGGTCCTCATCGAAAGGGGTAGATCAAAAGGGCTGTACTGCAAAGTCAATTTCGGACTTGCTTTTCAATTCTGCGCTTTCAAAATTGGATTGAACACTTACGCAAATACCATTGAACACATGTTCACGAAAACGCCTTTTTCATGAACGAAGCCCGGATAAGCCAATTGAACTAGACCCCATCCAGAGGGGCTTTGCTACCCTGAACCATGGACATTCTTTTGCTTTCACCAGATGAAGCCCCTCAATTGAAAGACCATTTTCTGCAAAACGAAGCGGTCAGAAGTTTGTAACAGTTTCGATCAAAAAGCCCATCTCAGATGGCAAGTGAACCATTTGAGGTGATAGAGGACAGCATCACTTGTGAAACAAAAAAAGAAGCCGTGCCATGCACAGCTTCTTCACTCTGGAAGGATCAGCCCACCGGAACTGCGCCAAGCACCTGTGTTGGGGTCTCACTGCCCCCATAAGGCTCAAGGCTGACTGCAATGGCTTCATAGCCTTCGGTGCTCACCTCAAAAGTGCGTGAGGCAATCACACCCAGAGACACCGGTTGACCGGCCTTGATGCCCCAGACCTGATAACTTTTCTGGTTTGCTGCCTCGGCGTTCATGATCACCAGTGCACGGTTCTGGTCCCTGAACGCCACGGATGCCACCTGCGTTTGTTCCTGCAGCAAAGGTTTGACCTCTCGGGCATCCTCCACCCAACTTTCAATCAAACGGGTTTGCTGGTTGTTCTGATAAACGCCCAGGCCATACCATCCGCCAAACGTCACCACGGCCACCACCGCAGCCCATGTCAGGAATGAAGGCCACCTGAAGCTTTGACCAGAGGAAGTGTGCTGCACAGGTGGAAGGGTTGTTGAGGGTGCAGGTTCAGCTGGGACCTGAGGGGGGTCCAGTCTGGCCTGAATTTTTTGCCAGCTGTCTGGATTCACCGCAAGAGGCTCAAGGTCATCGGTCATGCTGAACAGGGCCTCTTGCAGCTCTTTGACAGTGCGTCTGGCTTCAGGATGGTTTTCCAGATGACGTTCCACCTCCTCCATCTCTTGTGGAGAGAGCAACCCGAGCACGTAATCTGCCAGGTGTTCTCGGGTGTGGTTCATAAGCCCTCCAGGGTGGTTTTGAGTTTCAACAATGCCCGCCTGAGCTTGCTTTTGAGGGTCCCGAGTGCCATTCCGGTGTGCTCCACCAGTTCAGAATGCGAGTACCCATCGTAAAAAGCCAGTTCCAGAAGTTTTTTCTCGGTTGGCTCCAGCGTGCTCAAGGCTTTCTCGACCACGATTTTATCATCTTGCTGCTGTACCTCCGCAGAAAGGGTTTCGGTTTCTGGGTCGTGGATGTCCCATTCTTCCACTTTCTGTGGACGGGAAGAACGGCTCCTGAGGCGTTCCAGACACATCTTGTGCGCAATCCCACACAGGTAGGTCTTCACCGATGCCCGCTCGGGGGTGTAGGTGCTGGCCTTGTTGTAAAGGACCACAAATGCGTCTTGCATGACCTCCTCGGCATCCTCGATGCTGCCCAGCATCCGAAAAGAGACGGCTTTGACGGTGGGCCCGAGGTCCTCGAAAAGTTCCCTCAGGGCGTCCTGATCACCGCGTTGAATGCGGATCAGAAGCTGAGTGTGGTGCTCGGTGCTGGTCGGATCATTCACGCTTAAAAGTGTATCTGCTCTCTTCAGGGGTTTTGGATGCAATGGATACCAAAAGATGGGGGTTTGGTGAAATTGTGATTTGGGGAACGGTTGTGAATGCCGAGAGCCGAGGGCACAGGGCCGAGGGCAATGGAAAGCTCTGGCATCAGCAATACAGGGCGAAGCATGCCTCGCCCCTACAATTTCCCTTGACCATCTCTGCCACGTATCACACGATGCTCTCGGCTCTCGGCTCTCGGCTCTCGGCTCTCGGCTCTCGGCTCTCGGCTCTCGGCTCTCGGCTCTCGGCTCTCGGCTCTCGGCTCTGGTCAAATCCAGCCGCTCCAGACCCCGATGCATCCAAATCCAGATCCTGTGCAAATAAGCCTCCAAGACGAAACACCTTTGCTTCGCTGTGCCTGTTTCGCAAGGAGGACCCCATGAACCTAGGATTTCCAGAAATCATCATGATTCT
>NZ_JQKG01000090.1 GCF_000745915.1 Deinococcus misasensis DSM 22328 | reverse complement strand
GTTTTCCCCACAGGCGTGGGGATGAACCGCCAAAGATCCCTGTGAGGCTCTGGCTCATGCTGTTTTCCCCACAGGCGTGGGGATGAACCGATGCCCTTGTAGGCGTGATAGAAGGCGTTTGCGTTTTCCTCACAGGCGTGGGGATGAACCGTACTGACTGAGTCCGGTTCTTTCTTCCAAGATGTTTTCCCCACAGGCGTGGGGATGAACCGTCCAAACGGCAAACGCTGGAGAGTGACCATCAAGTTTTCCCCACAGGCGTGGGGATGAACCGCCGCCATGCTGAAGCTGGGCGGGCGTCTGGTAGTTTTCCCCACAGGCGTGGGGATGAACCGTGTTGTACTGGATGCCTTTACCTCCTGTCCCTGTTTTCCCCACAGGCGTGGGGATGAACCGTTTCAGAAAAGCTTACCGCATCGGTCGAGCACGTTTTCCCCACAGGCGTGGGGATGAACCGTGGTACTACACAGCGATCACGCGGGCAAAAGAGTTTTCCCCACAGGCGTGGGGATGAACCGTCAAATCTGGCGTGCTGCTGGCATACTGATCGGTTTTCCCCACAGGCGTGGGGATGAACCGATTCATGCTGCACCCCCATTGCTTGCAGGAAGGTTTTCCCCACAGGCGTGGGGATGAACCGCCCTTTTTCAGCTTCCAGCTCTTCGGGAAGCCGTTTTCCCCACAGGCGTGGGGATGAACCGAGGAAACAAACATGCTGTACACCGTTATCAACGTTTTCCCCACAGGCGTGGGGATGAACCGCGTCCCGTCTCGTGCGGTCCAGTTTGTTCAACCGTTTTCCCCACAGGCGTGGGGATGAACCGCAGGCTGCGGGCCTGCTGGTCACAATTGCTGCGTTTTCCCCACAGGCGTGGGGATGAACCGCGTCCCGTCTCGTGCGGTCCAGTTTGTTCAACCGTTTTCCCCACAGGCGTGGGGATGAACCGCAGGCTGCGGGCCTGCTGGTCACAATTGCTGCGTTTTCCCCACAGGCGTGGGGATGAACCGTGGCGGAACCCCCAGCCAACCCAGCACCGTCAGTTTTCCCCACAGGCGTGGGGATGAACCGAGATTGTTCCCAACCCGTGGAATCCGCACAACGTTTTCCCCACAGGCGTGGGGATGAACCGCCCTTTCGGCTTTCCGTTGCGCGATCACATCCGTTTTCCCCACAGGCGTGGGGATGAACCGTTTGGGGTGATCTCGGCAACAAAAAACCCCACGTTTTCCCCACAGGCGTGGGGATGAACCGTACACCAGCATTTACGGTGATGCAAACTGTGAGTTTTCCCCACAGGCGTGGGGATGAACCGGGGTCATGACTTTCCTGAAGCCCAGCAACATCGTTTTCCCCACAGGCGTGGGGATGAACCGGTCACACAGCAAATTAAACTGAATCCAGAAATGTTTTCCCCACAGGCGTGGGGATGAACCGGTCACACAGCAAATTAAACTGAATCCAGAAATGTTTTCCCCACAGGCGTGGGGATGAACCGGAGTATTCTCAGGTAGAATAATCACCAGAGTTGTTTTCCCCACAGGCGTGGGGATGAACCGTGGACCCGAGTCTGTTCATGTCTCTCTGGTTTGTTTTCCCCACAGGCGTGAGGATTCCTCCAACGCAAAGGCACCCGTTCCACCACACGCAGACTGATTCTGCTCTCGGGAAGGGAAAGACGGTTGATTGCGAATTGGAACCACTCGCTGTCCAAGCAGTTGCTGCATCGTTTCCCCCAGTCTTTGATCGGGCTTGAGGATTTGACCCATATCAGAGAGCGTACAGAAGGGAGAAGCCATCCCAAAGCCACCCAGCAGGTGAAAGCATCCAAGCGTTGCCGGAGCCAATGGAGCTTTGCGGAATTGCAGGCCTTTTTGAGTTACAAAGCGCCCCTGATGGGTTGTATGACCACCAGAGTCCATGCCCATCACACGTCTCAGTGTTGCCCGAAATGCGGTCATTGTTCGAAAGGGAACAGGCCGAATGCGGGACTGATGATGATGTGTGAAGTGTGTGGGTTTCAATTGCATGCAGACCTCGCAGCAGCCAGAAACATCAACTTGAGAACGTTGCTTGTCTGGCAAGACTGGATGGGTACGGGTGCGTTGTCAGTGCGCCCTGATGTGTCGTACCGGGAAGTCAAAGCCGTTTATACGGAACTGAGATGGAGTACAGACACAAGCCTGCCACTTTAGTTGCGGGTGATTGACTACTGATCATGGTTGTGTGACCGCAACCTACTTTCAGGGTGAGAACTTCGCAGATGTGCTTTGTACTTTTGGTAGACCGGATTCGGGATTTTGTCAATGACCACTATGGTGAAGTTCTGCAGCATGTGCAGGGATTCCTGCCCGTTGGCAATGACATGGGAAATGTCGTTTATTACTACACAGAAAAATGGGAGCCTCACGGGGTTTACATTTCGGATATCACTCCAATGCAGGATTTTAGAAGGTACATCGGTCCAGACCTTCAAAGCCTCTTGTTCGATGAAGTCAGCGTCCACCGGCTCATCAAAGGTTTCAGCCCCTGACCTCCTACCTTTCTAGTTCTTAGCGTCAGGCACTGCCTGTGTAAGTCCAGCCCAAAACCCAAACCCAGAACCCCGAATCCGCCAGTGCGCCCCGGTTTGGGGTTTTCGTTTCTTGCCCCTCACGGAGGGAGACCAGCAGGAGCACGAAGCATGCCCAAAACATGCGAAAAGCACAGTGCATCGATACCATCTGATGCCCGCGTGCTTTTGGTTGAGCAGGTCTTTCCTGGCTTTCACTGTGCAAAGGCCAGCAGGGTGACTTCTTTGGTTTTGTGGTCCAACACAAAGAAGCTGTACATGTTGTAGTAGGGGCACGGAAAGAGCCAGTCCCGGGTCAAGAAGGACTCATACTTGGATTTTTCATCATAGAAACCCAGGGGAAAATACACAGGAGTCCCTGGGGCCAGAATGTCCAGCATGGCTTGAGCCACATTCGCTCACTGCAGAGCTTGAAGATCGCCCTGTCCCAGGATTCTCTGCACACCAGTCATAAGAGGATGCGGGGCGCTTTGGAAAAGGGGAGACTTGGATGGGATTTCTTGAGACAGTTGCTTGGTAAGCGGAGCCTCTGCACCCCGCTCGATGCACAGGCAATCCAGCTCAGGGAACCGGTTTCCAGTTCAGCACAAAGACTTCCTGTTCATCCCGCTCAATCGTCCCGGGCCTGGCTTCCCGAACGGCCTTGACACTCTGGGCAGGTTCAAAGCCATGGAGTTCCTGCAGCAAGATGGCCGCCAGCAACCCGGTGCGCCCCAGTCCACCCAGACAGTGAATGGTGAAGGTGGCCCCTTGCTGGTAAAGCTCCTTTAACTGTTGCACAAACTCCCGGAAAGCTGGGACATCGTCAGGAATGCTGCCATCCACAATCGGGAAATGCAGGTGGTGCAGTCCGTGCTGGCGGGTTTCTGCTGAAAGATCTGGAATGTGCCACTGCCGGAGTTCGAAGTCTTCCATCAGGGTGATCAGGTGGGTGGTGCCATACACATCACGCAAACGGGTCAGGTCCTGTCCAAGGTCGCGGTTGTGCACGATGCCAGACCATGCCCCGTTGCCTTTCTTGCCGGGAGCAAAAGTCATGTGAATCCGGGTGCCTGGAACATGGGGTGCGAGGATGGGTGGAATGGTCGCTGTCATGGGAACCTCCCTTGGATGCTGCTTTTTCTCATGATTGACTTTACAAACATGTGTTTGATGAGAAAAGCCAAATCATTTTGTTCCTTTGCTTTCTCCATAAATTTGGTCACCCGAGAATGAAATGCCCTGTGGAGCAGGGATTGATTCAACAGAGCGGATCACCATTGGGTGCTGGCCTGTTCGGACACCAGCTACATTCTGTGTGAAGCAGAATGAAGTAGACTGAATGGGATGCAAGGTGATGTCCTCCTCCAAGCCCGGTCGATTCTGCAACGCGTCTGGGGATACGACCAATTCCGAGGAATTCAGGAAGAGATTGTCCGCACTGTTGCCCAGGGCCAGCATGCCCTCGTCCTGATGCCTACTGGTGGCGGGAAGAGCCTGTGTTACCAGCTTCCCAGTCTGCTGCGGCCCGGCGTCGGCATCGTCATCTCCCCGCTGATCGCCCTGATGAAAGATCAGGTCGACACCCTGCGGCAACTCGGGGTTCAGGCTGCTTACCTGAACTCCACACTTTCCCCTTCGGCTTCCCGAGCGGTCGAACAGGCCCTCCAGAGGGGGCAACTGGACCTCCTCTACATTGCCCCGGAACGCTTGCTCCTCCCACGCACACTGGAATTGCTGCACTCAGCAGAGATCGCGCTTTTTGCCGTGGATGAAGCGCACTGCGTTTCGCAATGGGGGCATGACTTCCGTCCGGAGTACCAGCAGCTTCATGTCTTGGAAAAGCAGTTCCCGCAGGTGCCTCGCCTTGCACTGACCGCCACAGCCGATGAGCGGACCCGCGCGGACATCCGTCAGGTCCTCAGCCTGCAAGGTGCCCCCGAGTTCCTTTCGAGCTTCGACCGTCCCAACATCACCTACCGTGTGGCGACCAAAGAACGCCCCCGGCAACAGCTGCTGGACTTCATCCAGAGTGAACACCCCGGTGACGCGGGTGTGGTCTATTGCCTCTCCAGACGTTCCGTCGAAGAAACCGCACTGTGGCTGCAGGAACAGGGCCTTGAGGTGGTGGCCTATCACGCCGGACTGTCGCAGGCGGAGCGGAGCCTTGCGCAAGAGCGGTTCCTGAACGAGGAAGGCATCATCGTGGTGGCCACCGTGGCCTTCGGCATGGGGATCGACAAACCGAACGTGCGGTTCGTGGCGCACCTCGACTTGCCAAAAAGTCTGGAAGGGTACTACCAGGAGACCGGCCGGGCTGGACGCGACGGCCTGCCCAGCACGGCGTGGATGGTCTATGGGCTGCAGGACGTCGTGAACGTGCGTCGGATGCTCCAGGAAAGTGACGCCCCAGAAGAGGTCAAGCGCGTGGAAGCCAGCAAACTCACGGCGCTCCTGACGTATTGCGAGACGGCGCAGTGTCGCCGTCAGATCCTCCTGGGGTACTTTGGCGAAACATACACAGGGCCGTGTGGGAATTGCGACGTGTGCCTGAATCCGCCCACGGTCCGGGACATGACCAGAGAAGCGCAAATGGCCCTGTCGGCAGCGGTTCGCACCGGGAACCGCTATGGGGCTGCGTACCTGATCGACATTCTGCTCGGGAAGGAGAATGACAAAAACAGCTGGCACCGGACGCTGCCGACGTATGGAATTGGGAAGGAGCATGATGCCAAGGTGTGGGGCAGTGTGATCCGGCAACTCGTGAGTCTGGGGTACCTGACGGCCGGACCGTTTCAGGGGCTGATGACCACACCACAGGCGAAAATGCTCCTGACGGGTGCACAGCGGTTGTTGCTCAGGGAGGACACGCTGCAGCCGCGCACGAGCAAGCGGACTCGGGAGAAAGTGCAGGCAACCCGCGCGGTGGTGGCAGCGGAGGACAAACCGCTGTTCGAAGCGTTGCGGAACTGGCGGGCTGAGCGGGCAGCAGGGTTGAAGGTGCCGCCCTACGTGATTTTCAGTGACGCGACCTTAAAGGCGATTGCTGAATTGCGACCAGACAGCTTGCAGGGTCTGGGGAAAGTCAGTGGGATTGGGGAGCGGCGACTCGCAGACTACGGAGAGGAAGTCTTGCGGATCGTGGGAAGTGGGACCCATGAGGGACCGTCCCGACCTCGGGGGACGGTGCAGGCGCACGAGCTGGGTCTTGGGCCAGCCCGTGCAGTGCTCCCAGAACCACGCCACTTGCAGGCCCAGAGTGGACCAAATGAGCCATCTCCTGAGTCCTTGCAAAGTTCGGTCGAAAGGTCTGCCTATCCGGTGGAGGTGCCCACTCCAGCGAGGATGGACCATGTTCAGGCTGATGGTGTGGTCGTCTCAGGTGGAGCCGAAGAAGCACCCCCTGAGGGAGTGGTTTCCGTGGCGTTGGGGGACTTGCGTCGGGCACTGGCTCGGGAAACGGGCCATGCAGCGTACATGGTGTTCCCGAATGCCACGTTGACCGCACTGGCAGCGCGCCTTCCCCGAACGATGTCCGCATTGGAGGGCATCCCAGGGCTGGGTCCCCGGCGCATCGAACAGTATGGCGAACGGATTCTGGAGGCCATCACAACCGCACTTGGCACTTCCACACCCATTCAGAAGGCGGCCTCTGAGGAAAGAAGGCCCTCAGCGACAGTGGAAGTTCAGGACCTGCCGGGTCTTCTCGAACGGATTGCCAGAGACCTCCGCAGTGGCCGCGTTCAGGTTACCCCTTTCCTGCCAGAGCGTGTTCTGCAGGAGTTGTCCGCAGCAGACGCTGAATTTTCTGGGTGGCACGTTCAGGAACAGGAGGGTGTCATAACGCTCGTTCTTCGGGTGAGGCAGCAGGAATAGGGGGAATTGGTGCAAGCCTCTTGCGCGCTTTTGATACCACTGGCTTACTCGGGGGTTTTTTAGTCTAGGCTCTCTAGAGCGTGCCATGAAGGTCATGCAAAAAAGGGCCTGAGTTTGTTTGAAAGCAGAATGGCAAAGGCCACAAAGTGAAACCCCACCAAGGTCGAACTCAGGCGCTCCAGATCCCTGCCCAGTCGTCTGAACCGAGATAACCACCCAAAAGACCTTTCCACCACCCACCGTCTTGGCAGCAAAATAAAACCTTTCTTGGCTTCATGGTGTTTCACCACGATCAGTTCTACACCCTGTTCAGCTGCTTGCTGGGCAGGTTTTTTTCCGCTGTACCCTTGATCCACAAACGCCACTTCCACATTCACTCCGGTCAGGTGTTGAACCTCTTTGCACAACTGGCCCACTTGAGCACGGTCCTGTTCGTTCGCTGGGGTCGCCAGAACCGTCAGGAGATCTCCCAGAGTATCGACCACCAAGTGAATCTTGGTGCCTTTCTTTTTCTTGGCTCCGTCATAGCCTGCCCGAGATCCACTTTCGGGGGTGCTTTGTAAGGTTCTTGAATCGATGATCACTGCGGTGGGTTGCGCATTTTTCTTCTGCTGCACTCGGGTCACGATCCTGAGGTCGTGCACCATGTCTTCAAAGCAGTGGTGATCAAACCATCTCTGGGCTTGTTGGCGCACGATCTCTGCTGGGGGGAAGTCGTTGGGGAGGTATTCCCAGCGGTCAGGCCCCATTCTGGGTGCCGTTCTGACCAAGACAGGGTGCCCCACTTCTGACCATCCAGAACAGGGCATTGAGGACATCTCGGATGGGGT
>NZ_JQKG01000089.1 GCF_000745915.1 Deinococcus misasensis DSM 22328 | reverse complement strand
ACTGGGCAAGCAGGGTAAAAAGGCTTTGTTGCTGGTGTGGGACAACGCCAGTTGGCATATCAGCAAACAGGTCATCTTCTGGATCAAGCAGTACAACCGTGAGGCAAAAGCATCAGGTGGAGTGCGGATTTTGAGTGGTTTGCTGCCGAAAAGAAGCCCCTGGCTGAATCCCATCGAACCGAAATGGCTACATGGCAAACGGGCGGTGATACCTGCTCAGGGCTTGCTTTCGGCGAAGGAATTGGAGTCTCGGGTCTGCGCTTATTATGCGTGTCCAAAATTGGAGCCCCTTGCACAACCTCTTTCGTGATCATGCACTAGGTGCTTTTTGGCCAGGATGTCAAAAACTTTTCCTCCAGGTGTGAGGCTGATGGACGCGTGACGGTGGGCAAGAATGACTGGAATCATCGAATTCTGGTAGAGGTCCGATTCGAAAGTTGTAATGACCTTTAACGCCCGGCCCATGGTGGTGTAACCGTCCATATTCATTTTCTCTTTTTGGAAAGCCTGTTCGTCTTTCTTTTCCGATAGAGGGTAAGCAAGGCACATGGGAAAGAGGCGCCCTTCTTCCGTTTTGACCAGGAAATCCTGCCCGTAGTATGTTTCCTGTCCAAAATTGGCGGTGCGTCCACGCTTTGACACGTCAATGAAATCATACCGGTATTGATCACTGATGGGGAAGATGCTGCCGTCGGGCAGTAAGGCCTTGATCAGGTTGGCGTGATCTGCCAGTCCTCCTGTTTTGCTGAGCCCCATGACCACTGGGACGTCATGCCCTTCTTTCTTTTGCCCTTGGTTGATTTCGTGCAGGAGACGCATGATGCCTGTGTGGAGTGGCGCAGGGTTGCCAAGTTTGAAGGTCAGAAGACTTGAAGACCAGAGGAACAAATCCAGCCCTGCAACACCGTTTCCAGAATCCTCGCCATCCCTTCATTGCAGGTGGAGCCTGACCTACCTGGGGTGTTCTGGACTCACTTCCCCTGAAGTTTGCCATAATGCATGGCCCAATCCCGTTGGTCCTTGAACTTGCTGTGGTGCTTTCGGCCGTCAATCACCACATGCCACTGGCCCCACGGGATGGGATGGTCCCCGGTGTAGGCAGCAAACTCCGCCTCCAGTTTCAACGCCAAGGCCCGAACCACCCCCGCCTGCGGGTGATCCAATTCGAGGGTTGGCAATGATTCGAGAGAAAACGTATTTTTTTGAGAAAATTCCTCGTCTCACAAAGCGATTTTCAGACAATTGGTTTCTAAAAGGACAAAGTGGTCATGTGTTTTTTCTTTGCAACGTACCTTACAACCGTTTGGCACATCTGAAAACGCCTGGCTTGTGATCAAAAGCCATTGTAGACAGCTTGCAGTTCAGGTTTCCCGCCAGTCTTCCACCAAGAGGCCAGACACCCTTTGGTATTCCCGGGTATTGGAAGTGACCAGCACCAGACCATGGCTGAGGGCCGTTCCGGCAATCATCACGTCATAAGGTCCTATCGGCAACCCTTGCTTTCTGAGGGCAGCCCGCACGGCAGCTGTGGCCCGCGCTTCTTTTTCTTCAAAGGGCAACACCGTGACCACCTGGAAGAACTGCGAGAGCACCGGGCGAAGCACTTTTGCTTTTCCTGGGGTGAGGGCCAATCCGTACTCCACTTCCATCACCGTAACACTGGACACCGCTAGGTCATCCGGAGAGAAACCGGTCAGTTTGGAATGCACCGGTTCTTCCCCTCTGGCCCAGCGGCTCAAGGTGTCGGTGTCGAGCAAATAAATCACAGCTCAATGTCTTCCTGTTGCCGGAGTTCCTCACGGTGGGCCTCAAAGGGGGTGAGGTCCGGGATGCCTTTGAAGTCCATCACAGCTTTGGGCCACTGGTTTTTCTTTTTGCGGCTTTGCCGTTCGACACCCTCAATGGGAATGAGTTGCACCAGGGGCTCGCCATCCCTGGCGATGATTACTTCTTCACCATTGAGGGTGTCCTGAACAAGCTGGGACAGTCGGGTTTTGGCTTCATGCATGTTCACCTGGGTCATCAAACCACCTCACAAGTTAGCTAAGTTCATTTTACTTGAACAGGGTTGGGGAAGGTGAGACGCACCAGCCATCCATGCACAACCAGTTGCATGCAGTTAAAAACAAATCTGGATGCTGTATTCATCAGCATCCAGAAAATCAACGGACGTATTCCCAGGCTTATGCAGGAACAGGAGCCGGTCCAGGACTCGGCGGGGTTGCCGCAGGTGCATGGCAATACTTGTGCCAGAAGGCCCGGAACAGGTTCCGGGTCGCCAGGTTGTGGAACCGCAGGTAGCGCCCGAACAAGATGCGTGCCACCACCAGGTGACTCACCACCCCATAAACGGTGTTGAGGTTCCACCCTGGCTCCTTCAGCAGCCACAACAGAAGACTGGCCAGGGTGACCACCACCAGGCCCTGGAAGAAGTCGCCGAAGGCATCCATGCGTTCGCGGCCCTGCAATTCCTCTTTGGTGAGCTTGCCGTAACAAAAGCTCCAGCACTTGCCCACGTCCAGGCTCTGTTCGGTGCAGCCCCGCATTTCCGCCACCTTCTTGACCACTTCCCGGTACTCGTCCTGGCCGTAAAAACCGTTGTTGTTGGGTTTGTTCGCCCGCCACGGCACGTACAGACTCATCAGAACCCACAGCACAAATTCGAAGACCACCCGCAGCAGGTAGACACGGAAGTACCACTGCAAAGGGTGGTTACTTTTCAACAGCATCTTCTGGTGCCATGGAACACGGGAACGGTGATGGTTTTGCACCCCCTGGTACCATTTCAGCACCACCCCATACTGCTCGTGCACCTCAGAAGACAGGGCCTTCAAAAAATGCCCCAGGATGAAAGCTGCCACCGCCAGCAGCAACCATTTGGGTGCCCCACCCAGGTCCGGTAGGGGTAGCTTGGGGTGGTGAAAGAACACCACGATCACCATCACCAAGCCGGGAATGATGATTGCAATGCCCTCGTAAAAACTGAGCTTCAGGGCTTCCATCAACGCTTTCAGGTCAGGCATCTTGCACCTCCTCCATGGGCACCGCAGGCTTCAGGTCGTCCAGGAAGAAATGGTGGTCTTTTTGCCCCACAATCCCCATCAGGGCCGGGAAGCCTTCCACCCCGAGCTGCTCCTGCAACCAAGTAAACATCATGATGTCATCCAAGCTGGGCCGTGCAGGGACCCCATCCGGGTGGGAATGCCACTCCCCCAAATAGGTGAGGTTCCGCAAGGTCACCTGCCGGATCCGTTCGTAGGTGAAGAGCAGCTTCCTGGACCCCCGAATGAAGGTCTTCAGGGCCTTCTGGCTGTCCTCGGGGGCACCGAGCACCCCGGTGACATACAGGGTCTTGCGGGGCAGGTCCCGGGTGCCAATGAGGGTCCCCCCGGTTTCACCCGGCAAATCGGCACTGCGGAGGGCCTGCATCTTTTGCAGGGCGGTCGGGGACACCTGCAACGTCCACCCCCCCGTACGGTACTTGAGGGGCACTTCAGGGGTCAGGGTCAGGCGGGTGACTTCGCCCGTTTCCGGGCTGGCCCGCCACAGGAAGATGCCCGCCTCCTTGCCTTTCAGGATGCCCTTTAAGACCCGGCTGGCGGTCGCGCTGTGCAAAGCCACCAGGTCCTGCGGGAGGCGGCTGCTCACATCCCGGCAACCCGTGCCATACCACAACAGGTCATCGGGCCGCTGCAGGTGGTCGTGCAGGTCCTCGTTGTCCCACAGCCACTGGTAGTACTGCACCTCCAGCTGGTCCAGGGTGAAGGTCCTCCCCTCATCCTCGGCGAGCACCACCAGGTCCCGGCCGGAAGGGCTGAGGAACACGCTGACCCTGCGTGCCGGAGACTGCACGTTCAGGGCCAGATGCCGGGCTGCGGCCACCGAAGCAGAGAAATCCACAATCACCCGTGCCTCCTGCAGGGCCTGCTGCAGTTCCGGGGTGGGGGTGGCGAAAATGTTCTCGTGAAAAGGCCGTACCAAGTCCTGGTCATCAAAATTCCGGTTCAGCACCCCGGCCACCTCAGCCGCCTTGGACTGCCCGGTGTGGATGGCAGTGAGCAGGTGCCGGGCAGCATTGTGCGGCATGAACACATCATCGTCCACCGCGCCCCAACGACCGAAACCCGCACGGGTCAAATTGGCCAGCACCTGAGAGCCCAGAGCACCCACCCCGACGGCCAGCATGTTGCTGTCTTCAGGGTCGTCGCCGTTAAAGCGGGCTGCCGCCTCTGAGGACAGGAAAAACGACACGTTCATGGCCTCGATGGGCACCTGCTTCGACTGTTCCAGCACATCCAGAGAAGGAAACAGGTTTGGGCCCACCATCTCTCCCTCCTGAAACAGCCAGTCCAGCTGCAAGCCAAGTTCCCGGATGGTCAGGGTGGGGCTGAACACCCGAATGTCCTGGCTTTCCACTTCTCCTCCGTCCACCCGGGTGGTCGGAAAGCCCAGAAGCAAATATCAGCGGGCTTGCAGGTACCCACCCGCTTCGATGATGGCGCAGAACTCTTGTCGCAAGGGCGCGAAGAGGTCCACACCGAACCCCTGCAGGAACTGGTGCAAATCAAACAGGGTGGCGGGCAGCCGGGTGAGCGTGTTGTGCTCTGTGGCAGGAAGGCCATGCAAGCTGAGCAGGGCGGGTTTGCCTGCCTTTCCAAAGTCCCCTTTGTTCCCGGTAAGAGTGGTTTTCACCCCATGGGCTTCCCTTTCCATCACGTGCATGGACAGAATGCTGGTGGTGGAGAAATCGATGCTGCTGGGCAGCACCATCTGGTGGGCGGACTGGTGAAAGAAGGCCTGTAAGGGCTGGTTTGCTTCGTGCAGTTCACCCCGCGCCGCCCGCCGCATCCACTGGGAAATGCGGGCCAGCAGTTGCTGTCCGGTCAGCTGGGCCCTGAGTTCCTCAGGTGGAGTGGTGTACAGGCAGATCACCAGGGGGGTCCCTGGGTGCATGTTGATGGTGTGAGGCAGGGCCGGAAAATCACTGCGCAAGGCGCACACCTTTGGAATGCCCTGGTCTTCATGGTGAAACCACAAAGCCAGCCGTTCGGTTTCCTTAAGGTCGCAGGCAGGGTACTGGGGCAATTCAACCGTGACATCCATCGCCAGAAGATCGTGGTTCTCGAACTGCATCACCCCGATCAATGTCCAGTACTGGCCCAGGTCCCCTTGCAGGGCCTGAAGGGCCTCCCTGGCCAGCCTGGAACGCAACTGGTCCGGGGAGGAGATCACCCCCCCGGACACTTCGATGTGGCCCCCATCACTCCCCTCCCACGCGGGGAGACTGGGTGGAGAGGGATGCCCCCAGGGCAGAAGAGACCTTCTGCAGCACCGAGTAGCCCGTCTGGGTGATCTCGATTTCCAGCGGCTTGGGGTTTTCCTTGGTGGGGTACTCCTGGGTGACGTACCACTTGCCGAACTTTTTGCGCTTCACGTCCAGGTAATAATTTTCGGCCTGAAAGTGCGGGGGTTGGATGGTGTCAACGTCAGGGACGGGGTCGCTGGTGGACACCATGATGCCGTTTGCCTCCCCCTGCTCCTCCATCAGCCACTTCACGTGGTCGTTGGGGGTGGTTTTGGTTTCGCCCTTCTCGGCGCAGTTCAGGGACTTGTAGCTGCAGTGGTGGGAGATTTTCATGATGGCCCACTTCAGCCGGTCCTCGTTGTGGTGGTCTTTGGTGATCTCGACGATGTTGTAGATGGTGTCGGCGTTCACGTCGGCCATGAACAGGACCTGGGTGATGCGGCCCCCTGCACGGAAGCGGGCCTGGAACACCAGGGATTCCTCGTTGCGCTTGTACACACCGGTGGCGTCGATGGTGCTGGCAAAGGGCATGTGGATGAAGAACTCAGCGTTGTCCCAGGCCATGTTGAATTCGGGGGGATACTGGCCTGCGTCGGTGATCAGGTGTGCCCGCTCTTCCAGGGTGAGTCCTTCTTTTTCCAGCCATGCCCGGAGCAATTCAGGCTTGGAGAACACCCGGATGCCGTATCCTTCGCGCAGGCGGTGCCGGGCTTCCCGCTGGATCACGAACTGGTGCACAGCTCCCGCTGGGACTCGTAAATGAAGGCTGCTGGGACCCACAGGACGTCGATCTTGATGCGGTCATCGCCCTGGCGGCTGGGAGACGAGTCAAAGTGGAAGAATTCATCAGCCCCCTGGGTGTGGTCCTGGTCGGCGTGGGTGAAGGCTACCACGTTGTAGCTGGTGCGGTCGGCGGCTTCCAGGTCGGCTTTGAGGAGTTCGGAAAGCTTGCAGTACTTGTCTCCATCTCCAGAGCGGTCGGCGAAATCGATCAGCATTTTTTTGCTGTTGTTGTTGATGTCGACGAGGGTGGTGTCAGCGTTACCAGAAGGGTAAAAAGTGAGCTTGTGCATGGTGGTGCCTCTGGGTCGGAAAAAAGTCAAATGGAGCTGTGGTTGCTGCACAGTGAAAGTGGCCCTTTGACCCACTGGGGCAGGAAAAGGGTGCAGCAACACAGGGTGTCCACATTGAAGTGACACTCGTCTGGATTTTGTGAATGTTTTTGAATTCTCAGGTGTGGTATCGTGTGATTACGGAAAACACGACACGGTGCTGAGGGGCCTGCCTTTCTGTGCTGTGGGGGGAAACCGCATTGAGGGTAGGACTTCAATGCGGTTTTTTCTTTGCCCCATTGCACTCAGAGGTTGGGGTGTGCACCAGGTGCGACCTCATCACTGGAAAGTATAGCACAGCTGTCAGGGGTTATGAAAATAGCGTAATGCGGGCTCGTGTTACTCTCAAATTTAAGTGGCAAGTCACAGGCACAACACCAGGGTGGAACACGGCATTGCAGTAAGAACGTCAGAACTGTATCAGAAGCACCACCTGAACTCTTGCCAGCTCATTGTTTTTTAGAATGCTCGTTCACAATATGAAAGAGCAACGCTGAAAAGAAATCATCCAGCTTCGATTGGGAAAGCTTGCCTCCAATAGACATCTTCTGGTATCTGCGAACTTGACTCTGGTGGTCTTTGCCTCAGTACCCGACAAGTTTGGGGAACAACAGGTGAAGGCCTTCCAGTAAAGCCCACAATGGCTTCCTGAATAACTCCAGCAGCAGAGAAATCCCCACCCGAAAGACACTCCGGGCCAAACGACCATGTTTCTTTTTTGGAATCTGAACCCTTTCGCCCAGTTTCACCGCCCACACGAACACCACTGCCAGTAGGCACACCAAACGTTCCAGGTGCCGAGCATCCGTCATGTGGGTGTTCTCCAGCCGAAAACCCAGAGACTTGAGGTTCTTGAAAAGACATTCAATCCGGAACCTTTTCAAATAACGTTCAAGCAAAAGG
>NZ_JQKG01000088.1 GCF_000745915.1 Deinococcus misasensis DSM 22328 | reverse complement strand
CCTTGCCTTTTGCCGAGAGCCGAGGACACAGGGCCGAGAGCACGGTGTATCACACGACAAAAATCTTCAAGGGGATTTGTGTAGGGGCGAGGCGTGCCTCGCCCTGCATTGCATCAGCCAGAACTTTCAGGGGGAGGCACGCCTCGCCCCTACACAACAAAGATCCCTGCCATTGGGCGCAACACGCTGCGCCCCTACAGTGGTGGTAACAGTGTTTCTGCCTTCTGCCTTCTGCCTTCTGCCTTCTGCCTTCTGCCTTCTGCCTTCTGCCTTCTGCCTTCTTCTTGACCCCAAGATGCGCCTCCGAAGCGGTTCGGTCGGCGCGGGGTCGCTGCCTTCTGCCTTCTTCTTGCCAATCCTCACAGCCCATCTCATCCCCAGAGGCTATATTGAAAACCACATGAATGTGATTGGACTGGATCTGGGCACCACAGGCTGCAAAGCCGTACTGGTCGGCGAAGATGGGCAACCGGTCAGAAGCACCTACCGCAGTTATCCCCTGATCAAAACCGAACCCGGTGAAGCCACCCAGAATGCGGATGTGCTCTGGAAAGCTGTGCAGGAAGCCCTCAAAGACCTGAATGCTGAACATGCCGATGGTCTGGCCTTCAGCGGAGCCATGCACAGTTTGTTGCCCATTGGAAACAACGGACAATCCCTTTGCAACGCCCTGACCTGGGCAGACACCCGGCCTCTGGAGACTCTGAAAGAGGTGCCTCTGGACCCCAACGCTGTCTACTTGAAGACTGGAGCACCGCTGCAAACCCCTTACCATCCGGCCAAAATCACTTACCTGCAACACAAACACCCCGAGCTGTTTTCGCAAGTCCATTTGCTCGTCAGTCTGAAAGACCACATTGCTTTTCAATTGACCGGACAGTGGAAAGCCGACATCGGACTGGCCAGCAGTTCGGGACTCCTCAACCTGCACACGGGTCAGTGGGATGCAGACATCCTGCACAGCCTTCAGGTCCAGAGCCTGTTGCCTGAGGTGCTGGATGCCCATGACCTGCTCGGGCACATCACCCCTGAGGCGACAACTCTTACAGGTTTAAAGGCAGGGATGCCTGTGTTTGCAGGCAGCAGCGATGGGGGTCTGGCCAATCTGGGCACTGGAGCAGGGGTGCAGGACACTGTGATCACCGTGGGCACCAGTGGGGCCGTTCGCAGCATGGGGAAAGGACCTCAACTGGATGCCAGAGGCCGCACATGGTGTTATTTCCTTTCCAGAGCTCAGGTGTTCTCTGGAGGGGCCATCAACAATGCCGGACTGCTGATCGACTGGGTCAAACGCATGCATTACCCCACCGAGACCTTTGAGGTGCTGTTCAAAGAGGCCGCAGAGGTGTCTTCTTCAGAAGGCTTGCTGTTTTTGCCTTACTTGACCGGAGAACGCAGCCCCCACTGGAAGTCTGACCTGAGTGCAACGGTGCATGGTCTGACCCTGCAACACACCCGCGCCCATCTGGCAAAAGCTGCCTTGGAGGCGGTGTGCTTCTCTCTGGCCGAGGTGTACGATCTGGTGTCTGAGGGAACCACCCGAACCCTTGTGACCGGCAGCATCACGCGCAGTCCATTGTGGATGCAAATGCTCAGTGACACCCTGAACCGCGAACTGGTGGTGGCGCACACCGTAGACGCCTCTTCCCTTGGAGCGGCAATGGTGGCTCTGGTCGCATTAGACAATAGCAAAAGCAGGTTAACGTACAAAGTACAATATGCTTTAGGTTTTGTCCCCCAACCCGACGCTGCCACACACATGACCGGCATCCGGGAAGATTGGAAGGGCTTATTCACCAGCATCTGGAAGGAGTTGTAAAGCATGGGTCAATCTGATATTGCCGTGATGGGTCTCGCCGTGATGGGCGAAAACCTGATCCTCAACATGGCCTCCAAGGGCTTCACCGTCACCGCCTACAACCGCAGCACCGACAAGGTCAAGGCTTTTATGGAAGGCCGCGCTCAGGGCCAGAGCATTGTGGGGGCCTACTCCCTGCAAGAACTCGTGGACAGCCTGAAACGTCCCCGCAAAGTCATGCTGATGATCAAAGCCGGCAGTGCCGTGGACGCCTCCATCGAGTCCTTGCTGCCTTACCTCGAAGAGGGAGACATCATCATCGACGGTGGAAACAGCCACCCCGCCGACTCTGACCGCCGCACCGCTTACCTGAAAGAAAAAGGCATCCTGTTCATCGGAACTGGTGTCTCTGGTGGCGAAGAAGGTGCCCTCAAAGGCCCCTCCATCATGCCCGGTGGCAACCCCGCTGCATGGGAGCATGTCAAACCCATTTTCCAGGGCATCTCCGCCAAAGTGGCAGATGGCAGCCCTTGCTGTGACTGGGTGGGCGAAAACGGTGCAGGCCACTTCGTGAAGATGGTCCACAACGGCATTGAGTACGGCGACATGCAAATGATCGCCGAAGCTTACAGCATCCTGCGTGGTGTGGTGGGCCTCTCCAACAGCGAAATCGCTGAAATCTTCTCCGAGTGGAACACCGGCGAACTCGACAGCTTCCTGATCGAAATCACCGCCGACATCCTCACCAAAAAAGACGAAGAAACTGGAAAAGACCTTGTGGATGTCATTCTGGACACCGCAGGCCAGAAAGGCACCGGCAAATGGACTTCGGTGTACGCTCTGGACGTGGGCAGCCCCTCCAGCACCATCGCTGAAGCCGTGTTTGCCCGCTGCATCTCCGCCCTCAAAAACGAGCGCGTGCAGGCCAGCAAACTCTTCACTGGACCTCAGGGCGCTTTCCAAGGCGACAAAGCAGAGTTCATCGAGAAGGTACGCAAAGCCCTGTTCGCCAGCAAAATCTGCTCTTACGCTCAGGGCTACCAACTGATGCGCCTGACCGCCAAAGAGCAGGGCTGGACCCTGAATTACGGCAGCATCGCCCTGATGTGGCGCGGCGGATGCATCATCCGTGCCCAGTTCCTCGGGGACATCAAAAACGCTTTCGACAAGAACCCCGAACTGGCCAACCTGCTCCTTGATGAGTACTTCGCCAACATCATCCAGGAATACCAGCAGCCCTGGCGCGAAGTGGTCGCACAGGCCATCCTGAGTGGCGTGTGGGTTCCTGCGTTCAGCAGCGCCATCTCCTACTTCGACGGTTACCGCTCCGAAATCGTGTCTGCCAACATCATTCAGGCCCAGCGCGACTACTTCGGTGCCCACACCTACGAGCGCCTCGACAAACCCCGCGGTGAGTTCTTCCACACCAACTGGACCGGTCGGGGTGGCACAACCGCAAGCAGCACGTACAACGTTTAAGGGCCTACGGCCCGCCGAGGGCACAGGGCCGAGAGCCGAGGGCTTTCCAGGCAAGCCCTGAACAGATCGTTCAAAATTCGGATTCTGGAGGGAGCGCAGCAAGCTGCGCTCCTTATGCATTTGCTGATGCTTTTTCTGCCCTCGGCCCTGTGCCCTCGGCTTCTTGCCCCTTGCACCCCCCTCCTCCCGCTTGTTACACTGAACCCATCGGCGCTTCAGTGCGCTTTCTTGTTCTGTAAAAAAGAACCCCTAAGGAGGTGGTGGCATGACAAAAGAAGACAACCCTCCCAGTCAACCCTCCCACCACCCGTTTTCTTTGCTTTAAGCCTGTTTGACCCTTAGGAGGTTCTACAATGCGCATGAACACTTGCGCAGGGGGGGTGTGCTGATGCTGGAATACTACCGCAGCATTGGAGGGAAGCTCCACCTCGTTGACGATTACATGGAAGGGTGCTGGATCAATGCCATCGCCCCGAGCCTCGAAGAAATCGATTACCTGCACCACGAGATTGGCATTCCCGTGGACTACCTGAATTACCCTCTGGACGTGGACGAAAGGCCCCGCTTCGAGAAAGAAGATGATTTCATCCTCTTTCTGATTCAGACTTCGTTTCCACTGGGGGACCACAGCGACATTCCTTATGACACCATTCCTCTGGGGATCATCCACTGCCAGCACTGCATCGTGACGGTATGTGCCCAAGACAACCCCATCATTCAGGACATGAAAAAAGGCATGGTGCGTTACATCTCGACGGCCAAGAAAAACCGCTTCACCCTGCAACTGTTTCACCGCACGGCCCAGAGGTACCTTGTGGACCTGCGCAAAATCAACAAGCAGGTGGACACCGTCGAAGACCAGTTGGAGAACTCCACCCGCAATCAGGAACTGCTGGCCCTACTCAAACTGGAAAAATCTCTGGTGTACTTCAAAACCGCCATCAAATCCAATGAGATCATGATGGAACGGGTGCGCCGGGACCGGGTCTTCGAGATGTACGCAGACGATCAGGAACTGCTGGACGACGTGATCATCGAAAACCAGCAGGCCATCGAAATGACCGACATCGCCACCCAGATTCTGGCCAGCATGATGGGCGCCTTTGCCAGTGTGATTTCCAACAACGTCAACTCGGTGATGAAAGTGATGACGGTAGCTACCATCATGGTCGCCATTCCCACCCTGATCACCAGCCTGTACGGCATGAATGTGCCGATTCCCTTTCAGGACACCCACTGGTCGTTTTACTTTGTGCTGCTGGTGGGGGCTCTGGCGGTTGGGGTGCTCTGGTATTTTGTGCGACGCGCCAAGTGGTGGTGAACCCTCAAACCTGCAAAAGAAAAACCAGAGGAGTGATCCTCTGGTTTTCTCAAGCTCTGGATTTACTTGGCGTTTTTGATGTAGAACACAGGTGAAACCCAGGTGTCCCAGTGCTCTGGATTGCTGGCATCCCCATCGGGTCGCAGGGCACGCATGCGCAGGTGGTAAGCCCCGTCGGGCATGGTCTTGGTGACAGGCACACCTGCATTCAACTGGGCACGTTTGAGGTCCCCATACCATGCATATCCCCACCAGAAGTACTCGGAATCGTTGCGTGGTTCATACTCGGAAACCACGTATTCTGATCCTGTACTGAACACAGGTTTCTGGGTTTTGCCATCCAGAATGTCCAGGATGACTTTTTCTGCTGGATAATCCAGATGGTAGTACGCTCCTGGGAACTGGTTCTGGGCAAAATCAAACTCCACTCCAGCAGGAAGAATGTAAGCTTCATCGTCGAAAAGGCCAATGAACAGATTGTTGGTCATGGCAGGCTGGGCCTGGTAATCCCCTTTGTAACCCGTGTAGGGCACCACAGTGATTTCACCCAGACTGGATTCAATGCCAATGTAACCACCAAAGATGGTGCCTTCTGGTGCACTGGCTGGAGGCGTGATGTCCACTTTGATGGCCATGCTTTCACTGGGATACAGAACCACGTTGGCGTCCCGCACCTTCACTGTTGCAGGGGCATTCAGTGCAGCAGCATTGCCCGTTCCATAAGTGGCCACTGCAGGCATGTGGAACAGGGTGTACGCCACCTCGATGTCACTGTCATTGCGCAAGCGAATGGTTTTGGAGGTGGTGACTTGCACATCCTTGAGCACCAGAGCACTGGGCTCCACGGTGCTGGTGTTCACGATGCTGTTCACCACATTGAGCATCCCTGCACCTTGACGGTGCACAGAATCTGCAATGGAGGTGTCCGGGAAAGGGGCGGGCATGGCGCCGTTTTGCAGGATGGAGCGAATCTTCTCGGGTTGGCCTTTCAACTCTGGACGGGCCTGGAGCAGCAAAGCCACTGCGCCAGCCACATGGGGAGAGGCCATGGAAGTTCCACTGAGCACTGCATGTCCTCCCAGTTCCAGAGGAAAAGTGGAGTAGATGTTGCCTCCAGGAGCACCCAGATCCGGTTTCAAATCCAGTTTCTGTGTGGGACCATAACTGGTGAAATCAGACAGCAAACCTGCACGTTCATTGGGGAAGTACTTCAGGCCCTCCTGCCAGTTGACCACCACCGTCTCACCTGCTGCCAGTTTGCTGTTGAGCATTTCTCCATCGGATTTTTTGATCATTCCGAAAGGCAAATCAGAGAATCCAAAGGGGAAAAAGGGACCCACAGTGTTGTTGTAAATCATCACAGCAGCAGCCCCTGCATCTTCAGCGTTGTTCAATTTTGTTTGGAAAGTACAACCACCACGCCGGATCAAAGCCATTTTTCCTTTGAGGCTGTCTGCAGGCAAAGGCGAACAGGCATCTGCCAGAGAACTTGCATCGCCTGTTCGGGCCAACTCCAGAGATCCTGAAGTGGGAATGGTCGCAGAAGATGTTCCACGCAACAGTGCAATCTCCTGACCATCCACAGTCACATAATTTGAATTGATGGCTGCATTTTCATAACTTGCCACAGTGATGGCTTTGCTGGTGCCCGCAATGGACCCTGTGGCCATCACACCATCACTGCCTTCGTTGCCGCCGGCCACCACCACCACCAGACCCTGCTCACTGGCACGGTTGATGGCTCCAGAAAGCATGTCTGTTGGCCAGGTGCCAAAACTGCCAATGCTCATGTTGACCACATCCATCTTGTCGTTCAGGGCCTGTTCGATGGCAGCCATCATGATGTCGTCATAGGTGCCACCCAGACAACCAAACACCTTGTAGGCACCCAGACTGACCTCTGGCGCTACACCTTTGACCGTGCCATTGGCACCCACAATGCCTGCCACGTGGGTTCCGTGTCCATCACAGTCATCGGCATTGTCATCTGGCAAAGGAACATAATCCCCAAAACCATATCCATCTCCAACGAAGTCTTTCTGGGCCACAATGCGGCTTTTCAGGTCCGGGTGATCGATGTCAATGCCCGAGTCGATGATTCCCACCCGGATGCCTTTTCCTGTCAGACCCATTTCATTCTGAGCAACGTCCACCCCGGTCTGGGTGATGGCGGTGGCAAGTTCAGGAAGGTAAGGGGCCTTTTTGTCTGCAGGCAAAACCATGAAGCCTGCTTTGCGAATGGATTTCACTCCGGGCAAAGCAGCAATGCGCTCAATGCTGGAAGGTGAGGTGGTGATGGACACCCCGTTGAAGACACGGTTGTAAGCGTAATTCTGTTTGTAAGAGATGTTTTGCTCAGCAGCCAACTTGGCAAAACCCTGTGCTGTCAGGCGTTGAATGCCGACACCACTGGACCCAAATTCAATCAGATACCGCTGCTGTTGGACTTTGTTGCCCATGATTTTCTGGTCTTTGGAGAACGGTATGGGCGCAGGCAAAGTTGCATTGGAAGGCATGGAGTTGCTTCCACAGCCAGCCAGCAAAATGGCAAACGTCATCAAAGACAGAGAAGAGAACAGGTTCTTGCTCATTTATTCTCCTTTGTTCAGCAAACTCAGTTTGAGTTGGTAGGTGTTTTTGGGGTTGTTGTCTGCCACACCAGCGTCCGTTTTGAAGCTCACCACTTTGATGTAGTAGGTTGTGTTTTTGAAGAAAAAGTAAGTGAGGGCAGACCCCATGTCCTGGCCTTTGAATGGATCTGCATCGTCATTGATGGCCAGAGGCAAGGTGGCCTCATTGAGGATGGTGGGATACAGGTACACGATGGAATCCAGAGCAGAATCTGCATAAGCGCTCTGGGTCAGCACCTCTATCTTGATTTCATCCCCGGCCTGGGCTTCAAATTTGTACCAGTCCACATCAAAGTCCGAGCCATCAATGATGGCCTTGCGGGTCGTGCTGCCCACCGTCACAGGAGTTGCTTTGTCAAAGGTGTTGTTGGGCTCGAACAGGTCTGGCAGCACCACCTTAAAGGAAGAACTGAGGGTTTTGGTGTTGTTGGAAGTGTCTTTTGCGGTGATGCTGATGTTGTAGGTGCCATCATCGAGGCCGGTCTGGTTGAAGCTGAACGATCCATCCGCACCCAGCGTCAGGGTCTGTGCTTCTCCACCATTCACCGAAATCGTCGCAGATTGCACCCCACGGTTGTCGGTCACTTTCCCTTTGATCTCTGTGCTCACCACTGTCACAGTGCTGTCTTTCACAGGCGCATCCAGCACAATCACAGGTGCACTCACATCCGCAAACTGCACCTTGAATGTCACCGTCACACTCTGGCTGTTCCCTGCGTTGTCTCTTGCAGTCACCACCAGCGTGTAATCTCCTTCAGTGAGGT
>NZ_JQKG01000087.1 GCF_000745915.1 Deinococcus misasensis DSM 22328 | reverse complement strand
ATGTCCTTCACGGTTTTGACCTCTGGGGCGGTCTGTGGGGTTTTCTGGTCGGTGGTGGGACGGGCCGTGCATCCAGCAAGGAGCACCGCCATCAGGAGCAGACGGGACTTCATTGCCTTTAGCGTACCCAGAAGGTCAGGTTCTGAGGTGAGTTGGAATTGAGGGATTTCTCACGGTTTTGAGGGGAGTTGCTGAGAGCCCCATAGAGCCGAGAGCCGAGAGCCGAGAGCCGAGAGCCGAGAGCCGAGAGCCGAGAGCCGAGAGCCGAGAGCCGAGAGCCGAGAGCATCGTGCTATACGCAGAAAACATTTTCAAGGGAAACTGTAGGGGCGCAGCGTGCTGCGCCCAAAGGCAGAAACCTCAGACACACGTTGTAGGGGCGAGGCATTCCTCGCCCTTTATTGCTGTAGCCAAAGCTTTTTTTGCCCTCGGCTCTCGGCCCTTGGCATTTCTCTTATGCCCTGAGCCCTCGGCGGGCGAAGCCCTCTTCAATACGTGTAAAACCCTCTCCCACTCTTGCGCCCATACAAGCCCGCCTGCACCATCTTGCGAAGCAGAGGGCTCGGGCGGTATTTGTCATCTCCCAATCCCTGATGCAACACTTCCATGATCGCCAGACAGGTGTCCAGACCGATGAAATCCGCCAGGGTGAGGGGTCCCATCGGGTGGTTCATGCCCAGTTTCATGATGCCGTCGATGGCCTCGGGGGTGGCGACCCCTTCCATGACGCACTGGATGGCTTCGTTGATCATGGGCATCAGGATGCGATTGGAGACAAAACCGGGGAAATCGTTGCACTCGATGGGGGTTTTGCCCATCTGCTTGGCCACATCCACCACAAATTCAGTGGTGGCATTGCTGGTGGAGTAACCCCGGATCACCTCCACCAGAGCCATCAGGGGCACCGGGTTCATGAAGTGCATGCCGATGAATTGCTCTGGACGCCCGGATGCGGTGGCCAGACGGGTGATGGGGATGCTGCTGGTGTTGCTGGCCAGCAAGCCCTCAGGCTTCACAATTTGCCCGAGTTTCTGGAAGAGGTCCAGTTTCAGGCTTTCGTTTTCGATGATGGCCTCGACAACCAGATCACAGTCTGCAAAGTCTTCCAGAAGGGTGGTGAACTGGATCCTTGCCAGCACAGTTTCTGGAGCATCCGAAATTTTGCCTTTTTCAAAGAGTTTGGTCAGGGATTTGAGGATGGTGTTCTTGCCTTTTTCCAGAGAACTTTCGTGCACATCCTGCACCACCACGTCAAAACCGCTCTGGGCGGCCACCTGAGCGATGCCGCCTCCCATCTGTCCTGCTCCAATCACACCAAATTTCATGGGGTTCTCCTCATTCAACAGCTGCCACACCCGGCAAATCCAGAGTCGGGTGGCGCTTCACAGGTTCAAATTCGATCACTTCGTACTCTGCCACACCTGCAATCACAAAAGGGTCTTCCAGAGTGGTTTTTTGCCATTCTTCTCTGGTGCCCCCTTTTGCAAGGATGATGCCTCCATCTCTGGGCACCTGTGGTCCAGAGACCAGAAACTGGCCGCTGCGGTAATACACATCGAGCCATTCCCGGTGCTCCAGACGTCTGGCTTCCACTTCTGCGGCAGGTCGGATGTATTTGACGATCAAAACGAACAGGTTTTCAGTGCTGTGGGTCATGCCTCTTTATAACCCTTACAGGTCAAAGGCGCTTGACCGCCAGAGCCAGACCGTTGCCCCCTCCCATGCAGAGGGTGGCCACACCCAGTTCCTTGTTTTGTTGTTTCAGGGCATGCAGCAAGGTCACCAGAATTCGTGCACCACTGGCCCCAATGGGATGCCCAAGCGCCACTGCGCCACCATTGACGTTGATGCGCTCTGGATCGATGCCAAGTTCCTGCGTGACGGCAAGGGCCTGTACGCTGAACGCCTCGTTGACTTCCCACAGGTCGATGTCGCTGCCTTGCATGCCCAGTTTCTTCAGCAGGTTCTGGGTGGCTGGAACGGGGGTCATCATCACCCACTCGGGGTCAAGGCCTGCCGTGGCATACCCGACAATTTCTGCAAGGGGGGTGAGGCCGTGGGTCTGCGCGAATTCCTCGCTGACCACCAGCAAACTTGCAGCAGCATCATTCAGGCCGGGGGCATTGCCTGCGGTCACACTGCCCTCTTTTTTGAAGGCAGGTTTCAGCTTCCCGAGGGCCTCCATGCTGGTTTCGCGTCTGGGGCTCTCATCGGTGTCGATGACGGTGGTGCCTTTGCGTCCAGCGATCTCCACAGGCACAATTTCTTCTTTGAACCGTCCTTCGTCGATGGAGTTCAGGGCTTTCTGGTGGCTGGTGTAAGCATAGGTGTCCTGACTGGCCCGGTCCAGACTGTATTTGTCGCACACCAGTTCGGCAGTGAGGCCCATGTGCTGGTCGGTCATGGCGCACCACAGGCCGTCCTGAATGTTGGCATCCAGCGCCTGTCCATGCCCGAGTCGGTACCCCTGACGGGCACCCATCAGCAGGTGGGGGGCATTGCTCATGCTTTCCTGACCCCCTGCCAGCACAGCCTGTTGATCTCCAGCACGGATGCTCTGGGCCGCCAGCATCACGGCTTTTAGACCACTTCCGCACACTTTGTTGATGGTGAGTGCCCCAACACTGCTGGGAAGTCCCGCTTTGAGGGCAGCCTGACGTGCAGGGTTCTGACCACTGCCGGCCTGAATCACCTGCCCCATGATCACCTCTTCAATCAGGCTGGCATCCAGTCCTGCCCGACGCAGGGTTTCCTTGAGGGTGATGCTCCCGAGTTCAGGGGCACTGAGGCCACTGAGGCCTCCGAGAAATTTACCAATGGGGGTGCGGCTGGCACTGACAATCACGGCTCTGGGCATGATTTCAACATCCTTTCGTGTGGGACAATGGACTCAGGCCTTTTGAAAGCCTGAAAAGCAGACGTGTGTGAACTGTTGTTGATCCTAACATACTGTTGGTCTGACAACTATGTACAGAATGAAAATCAGTAAACCACTGGAAATAACATGAAAATCTCAGGGAAACCTCGGGGGATACCGTTTTTGGATAGGTTTTTATGCGAGGACACTTGCATGGGTTGGACCGAGAGCCGAGAGCCGAGAGCCGAGAGCCGAGAGCCGAGAGCCGAGAGCCGAGAGCCGAGAGCCGAGAGCCGAGAGCCGAGAGCAGGATGCAATTCGTAGCCATGAGGGTCAAGGGGATTGGGAATGTTCCTCAAAGCTTAAGCCAAAGCTTTATTTGCCCTCGGCCCTATGCTCTCGGCCCTCGGCATCTCCCCTGTCACACACTTTTCACCCTCTTGTAGTACGCTGTCAGTCAATGGAAATCGTTGTTTTCGTGCTGGTGTGGCTGATCGGACTGGTGGGCACATTCATCCCCGTGCTGCCCGCAACCTTCATTGTGTGGCTCGGAGCCCTGATTTACGCTTACATGACCGGGTTTGCAGAAGTCACGTGGGCGTGGCTGATTGGCCTGGCCTTGCTTGCCCTGCTGACCATGACCATCGACAACATTGCAAGTGCGTGGGGCACCAAGAAATACGGGGGCACCAACCTTGCAATGCTGGGTGCAGTGGTGGGAGGCATCGTCGGGATCTTTCTGGGACCTCTAGGCCTCTTCATTGGACCGTTTGCTGGAGCGTTCGGGTTTGAACTCCTCAACAAGCAACCTCCAGAGGCAGCCCTGAAAAGTGCATGGGGTGCTGTGGTCGGTCTGCTGGCTGGGATTTTCGGCAAGTTCATCATGCACCTGATCATGGGTGGACTGGTGCTCTGGAAGGCCCTCACGTGAAGACGTTTTACAGCCGTCCCGGTTGCAGCCTGTGTGACAAAGCCGAAATATTGTTGCAGGAGGCGGGCATCCCGTACGAAAAAATCGACATTTCCAACCATCCAGAGCTGGAAGCCGAATTTGGCTGGGAGATTCCGGTTCTTCTGGATGGAGATCAGGTACTCTTAAAAGGGATTTTTGTGCAGGACGATGTGAAGGAGTTGAGGGAGTAAAGCATGGATCCAATTTTCATACAGATCGGAAGTTTCAGCATTGCATGGTATGGCGTTTTGATGATGGCGGGCATCATGGGTGGGGCCATCCTTGCCCAGAGGCTTGCGGTCAAAAAAGGCCTGAATGCCAACCTGATCAGCGACATCATTTTCTGGGCCGTCATCTGGGGGGTGATTGGGGCGCGGGTGCTGTTTGTGATGACCAGCCCTGAGGCTTTTGCAGGGATCACCGATCCGGGTCAGAAGTTTCTGGCGTGGGTCAACATCCGCACAGGTGGACTGAGCATCCACGGCGGTTTGCTGTTCGGGATTGCTGTGTTCCTGTACTACCAGTGGCGCTACAAAATCAACTTCTATGAGTATGCATCCCTGCTGGCCCCCGGTCTCGGGTTGGGCATCATGGGAGGGCGTCTGGGCAACATCATGAACGGTTCAGACACCGTGGGCCGTCCCACCAACCTGCCCATTGGATTTGTGTGGCCTGACTGGGCCAAGGGTTTCCACAATGCCATGTGCAACGCCAACAACCCGGAGAATCTGGCCCAGTACTGCACCAACGGTCTGGTGACGGTGCCTGTGCACTTCACCCAGCTTTATGGGGTTTTGATTGGTCTGCTGATTTTTGTGCTGGCCTGGAACTGGATGAAAACCAAAACCGCCTATCAGGTGTTTTACCTGACCGTGATGTGGTACAGCATTCTGCGATCGGTGGTGGAAGAAACCTTCCGCTTGAACCCCCTGACGTTCCCCGTTTACGAGACCACCAGTCCAAATGAAATTGGGATTGGTCTTTTCACCCTGACTCAAGTCGCCAGCGTGGTGCTGGTGATCTGGTGCATCATCATGTTGATGCGTGAACCCAAAGAACAAAAACCTGTGAAGGAGCAAGTGCGTGCTTGAAGTTGTGATTCTGGCCGCGGGACAGGGCACCCGCATGAAGTCCAAACTGCCCAAAGTTTTGCATCCAGTGTGTGGTCGCAGCATGCTGGGATACAGCGTGTTGCGTGCTCAGGAGATGGGCGCACAGAAAATCGTGGTCGTGACCGGTCACGGTGCAGAGAAAGTGGAGCAGGCCTTTGCTGGCTCTGGTGTGGTGTTTGCCCGTCAGGACAAACAACTCGGCACCGCCCATGCTTTCTTGCAAGCTGTGCCTCACCTGTCGGGTGACTCGGATGTGCTGGTGCTCTACGGAGACACCCCCCTGATCCGTCTGGAAACCCTGCAAAACATGCAACAAGCACACCAGAGCTCTGGAGCAGGCATGACCGTCTTGACCGCTGAACTGCCGGATGCCACCGGATATGGTCGCATCGTGCGTGGCACAGACGGGACCGTGGAACGCATCGTCGAAGAGAAAGCTGCCAGCGCACAAGAAAAGCAAATCCGCGAGTTCAACAGCGGTGTGTACATTTTCAATGCCAAGGGTCTGGAACTGGTCTCCAAAATTGGCCTTTCCCAGCCTGCCAACGAGTATTACCTGACCGACATCCTTGAACTGTACCGTCAGGATGGGGCCACCGTGGAAGCCTTCAAAATTCAGGATGCTTCTGAACTCTCAGGGTCCAATGATCGGGTGCAACTGGCAGAGGCCGATCTGGTGATGCGCAGACGCATCAACGAGCAGCACATGCGCGGTGGGGTCACTCTGGTGGACCCAGAGTCCACCTACATCGAAGACACCGTGAAAATCGGTCGGGACACCCTGATTGAACCCGGCGTGCTCCTCAAAGGGGAAACCGTCATCGGTGAGGACGTGCGGATCGGGGCTTACAGCGTGGTGCAGGACAGTCTGGTTCAGGATGGGGTCACCATCAAGAGCCACACCGTTCTGGAAGGTGCCGAAGTGCACTCTGGTGCAGATGCCGGTCCTTTTGCCCGCCTGCGTCCCGGCGCAGTGCTGGAAAAAGACGTGCACGTGGGCAACTTCGTGGAAGTCAAAAACGCCCGGATGCTGGAAGGGGCCAAAGCCGGTCACCTGAGTTACCTCGGGGATGCCACAGTGGGCCGGGAAGTCAATGTGGGTGCAGGCACCATCACTGCCAATTACAACGGCATCGACAAAAACCAGACGGTGATTGGAGATGGGGCTTTCATTGGCAGCAATTCGGTGCTGGTGGCTCCCATTGCAGTCGGCAAAGGAGCCATGATCGCGGCAGGCAGCGTTGTCACTCAGGAAGTTCCAGATGGGGCTCTGGGTGTGGCCCGAGGTCGCCAGCGCAACATTGAGGATTTTGCACGCCGTTTCTGGGAGCAAAACGCCGACAAGGTCAGCAAAAAACACGCGGTTTTGCATGCATGGTTACAGGAACAGCAGGTCAAGAATTCCTGAACGTGCATTTGACCTTGGCAAGATAAGCTGAACAGGTCACAATGGTAGGGTGCACGGCCCAAAACGGGGTCACTGCCTTTCAGGGAACTTTCACCCTCGGCAGGCATTCTAAGAAAGTAGGAGGTTGACATGAACCTAGGCCCCGGTGAAATTGTCCTGATCTTGATTGCCGTCCTCTTGATCTTCGGACCCAAAAAACTCCCTGAGCTCGGCAAGAGCCTCGGGCAGGGCATCCGCGAGTTCAAAAAAGGCACCAAAGAGATCCGCGACGATCTGGAATCCAGCTTCAAAGACGAACCTGAAGCCCCCAAAAAAGCTTAACGTTGCCTTTTCACAGGTGGATTGTCCGTTGGGACAATCCACCTGTTCTTGTGGGCGTACTGTGAGGCATGAGACCCAATTTCTCGCAGTACCCTTTTCTGGTGGCCTGGGAGATGACCCACGCCTGCCTGATGGCCTGCAAGCACTGCCGTGCTTCCGCAGAAAAAAACCCCTTGCTGGGTGAATTGAGCACCGAACAGGGCAAAACCCTGCTGGATGAACTTTCCACCTTTGAGCCCAAACCTCTGGTTCTGATGACCGGAGGCGATCCCTTGCAGCGCCCAGACGTTTTTGAACTGATCGAACATGCCAGAGCACGGGACCTGAAGATCGGCTTCACCCCTGCGGCCTCCCCTGCCCTGACCCGCGACATCATCGTGAAGCTGAAAGCGGCTGGAGTCACCCGTCTGGCCCTGTCTCTGGACGCTGCAAGCGCAGACCTGCACGATGCTTTCCGGGGTGAACCCGGCACCTTTGAACGCACCATGCAGGCTCTGGACTGGGCCAGAGAAGTGGGCCTGCCGACCCAGATCAACACCACTGTCACGCGCAACAACAGTGAAGACATCAAAAAACTCCCTGCCCTCATGGAAGAAAAAGGGGTGGTGCTGTGGAGCGTGTTCTATCTGGTGCCTGTGGGACGTGGGCAGATCCTCAAGCAACTGACCTCCCACCAGTTTGAAGACCACCTCCACTGGCTGTATGAGCTGTCCCTGACCTCCAGTTTCCATGTGAAAACCACCGAAGCCCACCACTTCAGACGGGTGGTCATGCAAGAACGGGCCAAACAGGTCAGACAGGACCATGCTCTGGCCGCCGGAGAAAGCCTGCACGGCAGTTATTTCAAAGACGGCATGGAACACTCCCGCATCGGGGTCAGTGATGGCAACGGCTTTGTGTTCATCAGTTGCACCGGAAACGTGTCCCCCTCAGGGTTCCTGCCCCTCAATGCAGGCAACATCAAAACCTCCAGCCTGAAGGAAATCTATCAGGACAGCCTGCTGTTCCGTGAACTGAGGCAAAAAGGCCTTTTAAAAGGCAAATGCGGCTTCTGCGAATTCAAACAAATGTGCGGAGGCTCTCGGGCCAGAGCGTGGGCGGAAACCGGGGATCACATGGCTGCGGAGCCGAGGTGCAGTTATGTGCCACCGGCATTTCTGGAACGTAAGATTTCTGCTGCCTTGTAGGGCTCCCTGAAGCCGAGAGCCGGCGGCCCAGCGCCGAAGAAGCCGTCTTCGAGGCGCGTCGTCAGGGCCAAGACAGAGCCGAGAGCCGAGAGCCGAGAGCCGAGAGCCGAGAGCCGAGAGCCGAGAGCCGAGAGCCGAGAGCCGAGAGCATCGTGCTGTTCGTTCAGGAAATAGTCAAGGGGCTGTAGGGGCGCAGCGTGCTGCGCCCTGAACGCTTTAGCCAAAGCTTTTTTTGCCCTCGGCCCTCGGCCCTTGGCTCTCGGCCTTTTTATAGCCTTCTGCCTCCTTGCAGACCTTTCTCTTATCTTTCTCCAGTACACTGTTACTAGCATGTCCAAGACTCCTGCAAACGCTGAAGCCCCCCTGCTCGAACACTTAGAAGAATTGCGGATCC
>NZ_JQKG01000086.1 GCF_000745915.1 Deinococcus misasensis DSM 22328 | reverse complement strand
GATGGGTTATTTGTGCGCCATGACAGGGAAATTGGGGCGTTCATGGGCAAAGTGGGGCTTGATGGTTGAGGAAAGGGCAGAAAGCAAAAGGCCAGATGTCGAGGGCATAGGGCCGAGGGCCGAGAGCAATAAAGCTTTGAACAATACGTTCAGGGCAAGGCATAACTTCTTGTGCAAAACAAGGGCTCGTACGCTGTCTTGCCCTGAACATGTGCTTGGAGGACAGTCTCCCATGGGTTCTTTTGCTTGCTCCACCTGATTCCCTTGACCATTTCTGATACGTATCACATGATGCTCTCGGCTCTCGGCTCTCGGCTCTCGGCTCTCGGCTCTCGGCTCTCGGCTGTCACCAAAATCCTGAACCGTTTCCTTACATCTCAATTACACTTTGTGCATCTTGTGAAAATCTGTCGAGACGATTTAAACCCCTCTGGACAAAGGTTTTTTGGTGTTTTGGAAGGAGCAGTACCTGTGGCGTGACAGCTTTTTGTCTAAGTGTTTCGGGAACCTCAACCCTTTACAGCACAAGGGTTTCATGTTACCTTGAACCCTGTCGCTTGCAGGGTGCCAATTGGCGGGCTTTGCATGTCGAGACTTCAAAATATGGAGAGACAACCATGAGCATCAACAAAGCAGAAGTGATCCAGCAGTACGCAACCAAAGAAGGCGACACCGGCAGCACCGCAGTTCAGATTGCCATTCTGACCGCCCGCATCAACAACCTGTCCGGTCACCTGAACGCCAACCAGAAAGACAAGCACGGCCAACGCGGCCTGCAAATGATGGTCGGTCAACGCCGCCGTCTGCTGCGTTACCTGGAGCGTTCTGACTACGCTGGTTACATCGAACTGACCGACAAACTCGGCATCCGCCGCGGTCACACCCAGGTCAAGTAAAACAGTCAAATCTGTTTTTGCATCACTTGCCCACCCTTCGGGGTGGGTTTTTTGTTATGTTGTTTTTGTGTCCAAAATTCACCTTTTTTTGACGCTGGGAGCCCTCATGACTGCAGCCCAAGCCCGAGAATTCAGAGTTCATGCGGTTCAACCCCAATGGCATGTGTCGGTGTATGCCTCCAGCACCCATTTTCAGAAGTGGATGCTGTCTCAGGTGACGTTGGCCCGCACCCAGTTTCATCCCACCCATCCCAATCTGGTGGTGCTGACCGAACTGAATGGTTTGCCTCTGGCCATCCGTGGATCGGCTTTGGCCCAGAGGGCACCGAGTTTGCAGCTTGCTCTGGCAGCCAGTCTGATCAAACACCTTCCAGAGAGTGCTTATTACGCCCTGACCCGCAAGGTGAACATTGTGCAGGGATTGATGCTCTCTCAAGCACCAGAAAACATGCAGCTTTATCTGCGAACCTGCGCTGAACTGGCAAAACAGCACAACACTTACCTGTTGTGCGGCAGCAGTGTGCATCCCAGACTGGAAGAAAAAGGGGGCAAGGTGCAGATTGCTGCTCCTGAGCTTTACAATCAGGCGGTTTTGATCGGTCCGCAAGGCAACGTGCTGGGCTCTTGGGACAAGGTGCATCTGACGGCAGATGAATATCCCCTCGGGATGGTGGATGGCAAACTGGAAGACCTGATCACGGTCTCAACCCCTGTTGGAGACATTGGGGTGGCCACCAGTCTGGATGCTTTTCGGGAAGATGTGGTGAAAAAGCTGGAAGCCACCGGAACCACCGTGTTCTTGCAACCCGATGCCAACGCCACCGAATGGTCTGGCACCGAACAGGGCACCTCCACCAAACGTCCTCAGCCTGAGGCGTGGCTGGACAGCAGTTGGAAGGTGGTGCAGGACAGCAAAACCATCCAGTATGCTGTGAACCCGATGGTGGTGGGCAACCTTTTTGATGTGAGCTTTGATGGCCAGACCGCCATCATCGGCAAAGCCAGCCAGCATCCAGAGCAGCAGTCTTACGTCATGACTGAACCCAGAGGGGGCTTCATTTCCCTGATGCCGTGGGTGCAGGAAGGCAGCATGACCGAACTGCAGGCGGTGGGCCAGAAACTGAAAGCAGGATCAAAAGACCCCATGGAAAACCAGTACCGCACAGGGGCCATTTATGCAGACCTCACTTTGCCTGCCAGCACGGTTCCAGAGCACCCGTTGCGTCCTTTTGAGCAGGCCATGCAGGCGGTCATTGATGGCCAGGACATCCAGAATCCTGCCAGAGCTCTGGGTTATTTCTGGTGGGTTGCTGGAGGACTTTTGCTGTTGCTGGCCCTGTTCAGGGCAAAACGGGGTTGGAAAGTGGGTCTGGGTTTGCTCGGGTTGCTGCTGGTGGGTCTGGGATTCTGAGTTTCAGAACACACCCACATCGTGAATGCGGTTGGCCTGCAGGGTCATGGTTTTGCGGGTTTTGAGCACCCGGATTTCCAGTTTTCCAGAGGGCAATCGAGTCAGGCCAAAAAACCCGGTGGCATCTGACACGGTGCGGGCCACCATGCGGCCTGCTTGCCACACTTCGATGGGCACACCTGAAGCGTTTTTGCCTGCCACCTGACCCCGAATGGAAGTCACAGGCAGTGGAGCCACATCAAAAGGACCCCCAGAGGGCAGCAAGGTTTTCAGGGTTTCATACTCGGTGGTGACAGTGGGGTTGGAGGTGTAATTGCCAAGGCTCGGAAAGCGGTAGGAGTACCCGGCCCATCCCATCCCAGCACTCTGGGCTTTGCGGGTCTGGGCCTGGATGTCTGCAAAAGTGTTCAGGTACCAAGCGATGCCCGAGGCATTCACCCCTGCCTGCTGGCGGGCAAAATCCACCCAGCCTGCATACCACTGGTCCTGAGGGGCTTTGTTTTGCCGCTTGTAATTCATCATCACATTCAGTTCCAAGTAGCCGTCCTTCAGCCAGAGGGGCCAGTCCTGCAAAACTTCGTTGTAGGTGCGGGTGGTTTTGAACTCCGCACTGGTTTTGGGAGCAGGTCCATACGTGATGGTGGACGCACTGAACCACACCCGGGGTTTCACGGTTTTGACTTGCAGGTAAAGGTTTTTGACCAGCAAAGACACCTGATCCCGTCGCCAACGGGTCCATGCCACGTCTTGAGGCTCTGGAACTTGCGTTGCACCTGTTTCTTTGAAGTATCTGGACAGGGAGTAAGGGTTGTATCCCCAGATGGGCGCACTGACCTTCACAGGATCGGGATACCGGATGCGGTCCAGCATGATGCCGTCCAGGTCGTAATTCTGTGCCAGAGACCTCAAGCCATCTGCAAAGAACTTCACCACCCCCGGATGGGCGAGGTCAAAATAATAATCCCTGCCAGTGAAGGCCTCTCCTGCATTGTTGAAAGTCAGCCAGGTGTCTGCAAATTCATCAAGGCCGTGGGCATTGATCGGATGGGCCGGATTTTTGGGCGGGGTCACCTCACTGCTGGTCATGCCGTGAATGATCACCCAGGCATGCACCTGCAAATTGGCTTTGTGGGCCTCTCTGATCAGCACCGCCAGAGGATCGAAACCCTGTGGGACCTCTGGATCTTCAGTGACAGGGAACGTGCTTTTCAGGCAGTAACAGTCTGCCCGGCGCACCACCTGAGCAAACAGGGTGTTCAGACCCATGGTGCGGGCATCCTGAACCAGTTTCTGGATTTCTGCTTCGGTTTTGAAGCCGGGACCGAAAGCATCCACCCACAATCCCCTCAAAGGGGCCGCAGACGCCGTGGACAGCAGGAGAGACAGCAAAAGGACAGTTGGTTTCATGGCGTTTGGGTCAGTATACGGGGTCGCTGCCCGATTCGGATGAAGGAAAGGTGGTCCTGTGTCTGCTCTGGACCCTTGCGCGAAATGGCCTTTTTGATGAAGGGGGCCTCGACAACAGTCCCCCTTGAATTCGTGAATTCTGTGCTATAATTGCAAGGCTTATTCTGGGCCGAAGAGGCTCAGGACTCCAAGGGAGGCTTAAGAACATGGCTAAAGTCTGCGAACTTTGCGGAAAAGGACCCGTCGTGGTGAACAGTGTCATCCGACGCGGTAAAGCAAAAAAAGATGGTGGGGTAGGTCGTAAAACCACCGGCATCACCAAAACCCGTCAGCTGCCCAACCTGCAGCGTGTGACCCTGCGCCGTGGCGAAGCCGTGCTGCGCCTGCGTGTTTGCACCAAGTGCCTGAAGAACGCCCACACCCTCTAAGGGTGCGGTCACCTTAACAAGCCTCACTTTCAGACTTCTGGAGTGAGGCTTAAATTTTGGCTTAACTGAGAATGCAGATGTCAAAGTCTGCATCTTTTTTTATGCTTGTTTGAGAAAAGCGAACACAGGAGAATCAAGTCATGCCCAAACTGAATCAAATCATTGCCGTCGAAAAATCGGTCAAAAGCCGCTCGTTTCAAGAACTCACTGAAGCCCACCACGCCTTGCAAAAACCTGCCCTGCTGACGGGCATTTCACGCAACTATCGCCCCAAAGACGAAGAGGGTGAACAACTGCCCCCCGAGTCCACCCGTGTTCAGGTCAAAGCCGAGGAGATCATCCAGAGCACCGCCCGCATTCTGGCCAACCTCTTTGATGTGACCGCCACCAAAGACTGGACCAACTGCGAAGCCCGTGCCGATGTGGTGGTCGGAGAACAGGTCCTGATCAAAGACGCCCCGGTCAGCTACCTGCTGTTTCTGGAAAAACAACTGGTGGACCTGAACACTTTTGTGCGCAAGTTGCCTGTCTTGGACGCTTCAGAAAGCTGGTTGTTCGATCCCGGTGCAGACTGCTACGCCACTGAGCCGGTCCAGACGGTCCGCACCAAAAAGATCCCCCGCAACCACGTCAAAGCCGAAGCCACCGAAAAGCACCCCGCTCAGGTGGAGGTCTACTACGAGGATGTGACCGTGGGTTACTGGCGCACCGTCAAATTCTCTGGAGCCTTGCCCGCCCAGAGGGTCCACGAACTCCTCAACCGCATTCAAAAACTGCAGCAAGCCGTCAAGTTTGCCCGCGAGGAGGCCAACAGTGTGGACGCCAAAGAGCAGAAAATCGGAGAGAAATTCTTCAATTACCTGTTTGGTTGAGTTTCCCTTTGAAGTGAAACCAGAACAGCAAGTGAAAGCTTGCTGTTTTTTGTGTTGTTTGGCTTCTCTGGCTTAAGTCTTTTGAAGGATGGTGCACCTCAAAAGCCTGCCGTATACTGCTCTTGGAGTACCAAGCTGAGGTTCAGCTTCAGTCTGATCGGGGCGAGGTGTACAGTGCAGGTTCGAATCCTGCCCCTGCCACCACGGCAGGGTGGCCCAAAGGTAGAGGCGCATCGGGCACCCACAAACAAGCTCAAACTATTGCTCCAACCTCATGCATTCGCTGTCGAACGTCAAATCAAACGCTGATGGTCGAAATTTGCTGGATATGGGTTCAAATCTCATCTGGCCCGCCACATGGGCCGGTGGCCTAACGGTAAGGCACAGCAACCTCAAGAATGAACCAGAAGTTTAAATGTGTTGACGTGCGCAAATGGACAGCATCCTTTGATCCTGCATCAGGCTACGATGCAGGGTCTCCTTTTTGAACTCTGGTTTTTGGACGTTGGTGGTTTGGTCAGGCTCCAGAGACTCTGGTTTTGGCTTCTGCTTTTGACGTGAACAGACTTGAAGCCACCAGCAAAACCGTTCCAGAGACCACGCAAAGGTCTGCAATGTTGAAAATGGGAAACGGCTGACCATACATTTTCTGGGTGATCCAGAAAAGCTGATGGGAATAAAACATGTCAATGACTTTGCCGTACCAGAGCACATCAATGGCATTTCCAACCGCTCCAGCAGCGATCAAGAGCAGAGACCCGAAAGCGATGCCTCTGGGTTTGTCCTTCCAGAGGTAAACCAGAATGCCAAGGCCCACCACCATGCGCAACACAGCCAGGAAAAGGGTGGCTCCAGCAAACAGGTTCCACGCTGCCCCTGTATTGAAGGTCAGAATGAGGGAAAGCACATTTTGAACCACAGGCAAAAAAGCATCGGTCTGCAGGTGCGCCAGAGACCAGACTTTGAGCCACTGGTCCATTCCAATGAGTGCAGCAAAAATCAAGATTGCAAAAGGCATGTTTCCAGTTTAGAAGGTTCCAGTGAGAAGATCACCCAAAACAAAACCCCCAGATCACTCTGGGGGCATCAGGGTTGAAGGTTCAGGCTTCTGAAGCTTTTTGCTTGGATTCTGGTTTTTTGGCAAACAGGCTTGCTGCAATCAGCAGAATGGTTCCAGAGACCACGCAAATGTCAGCAATGTTGAAGATGGGAAAATCCTGCTGGTGAATCTTCTGGGTGACCCACGACAGTTGGTGGGAGTAAAACATGTCCACCACTTTGCCCAGACGCAGGCCATCAATGGCATTGCCTACGGCTCCAGTGGCAATCAGGACCAGAGACCAGAAGGTCAGACCTCTGGGTTTGTCCTTCCAGAGGTAGATCAAAATGCCAATGCCCACCACAAGCCTCAGAATGGCCAGAATGATGGTGGCCCCTCCCAGCATGCCCCATGCAGCACCGGTGTTGTACACGAGGGTCAGGGAGAGCACATTTTCAATGAGCGGTTTCAGTACATAAGGTTGCAGATTGGCCACCGACCAGAGTTTCAGCCACTGGTCAAATGCAATCAGCGCAGCAAAGACAATCAAAGCAACGGGCATCCTTCGCAGTATAGCGAAGTCGTCCATGAGACGCATAGGGAATGCGGGGAGGAACAATACCAAAGCTGGCCTTTGGTATGTCGTTTGAAAAAGCCTTCAGCATTCAGTGTTCAGCCGTCAGTTAAAGCACAAAGAGGGCTTTTGCTGGAGAGGACATCCTTCTGGATGGGCAATTTGCGGCGGGTCTTCAGCTTCAATATGGCTGATCTCTTGCGCCCTTCTTTCTTGCTGAACGCTGATGGCTGATGGCTGATGGCTTGGTGAAGCAATTGCGTACATCACAAGTTTCTGTCAGGGCAAAAATGTTAGATTAAACCCATGGCGAAAGTGGAGTCCTTCGATTTAGACCACACCAAAGTGCGAGCACCTTATGTGCGCATTGCTGGTGTGAAACACACCCCGAAAGGGGACACCATCACCAAATACGACCTGCGCCTGACCCAGCCCAATCAGGAAGCCATTGATTCTTCCACCTTGCACACCCTGGAGCACCTGCTGGCAGGTTACCTCAGGGACCACTTGCAAGACGTGCTGGATGTCTCTCCGATGGGCTGCCGCACAGGCATGTACATGGCTGTGATTGCTGAACCTGCCGCAGAACAGGTGCGTGTGGCTTTCGAGCAGGCCCTGAAAGACGTGGCTTCCCATGGTGAAACCATCCCTGGCGTCAGTGAACTGGAATGCGGCAACTTCCGTGACCACAACTTGCAAAGCGCAAAAGACGTGGCCCACAAGGTGCTGGAGCAGGGCCTGATCGTTCAGGAGACCATCAACATCCAAAGATGACATCCCCTCTGCCCTCAGACGACTTCAAAGCGCTGGACCAGACCCTCTTGCAGCTCCTGACAGCTCTGGAGGTGGTGCTGATTGCACGCCCATTGGCCACCGTTTTGGGTGAGGAGGAGGAGGTCACTGGCGCACAACTTCGCACCTTGCGTTTTCTGGACAGTGTGGAGTTTGCTCTGGTGGGTGACATTGCTGCAGGTCTGGGGATCTCTTATCCAGCGGCCACGAAAGCTGTGGACCGTCTGTGCGATCGAGGGCTTGCAGAGCGTTATCGGGATGCCATGGATGCCAGACGCATTCAGGTCAGCCTGACCCCCAGAGGCAAAAGCGTGCTTCAGGAGGTGCAGTCTGAACGAACCCGCTATTTGCAGGGCATTTTCCAGCAGATGCCTCAGACACCTGCAGATTTCAATGTGCAGCTTCTGGCTTTGCTCCGTGAAATCACCCGTGATCCTGACGTGCTGGAGGCCATTCGCAGGCAAAGCGGACAGCTGTAAAACAACACCATATATAGAGAGCAATCTCGGGGAGGCGCACAGCCTCCCTTTTTTGGTTTTTTGTGAAGGTTCTTGCAGTGCTCTGGTGGCCTTTATCGCCAAAATCTGTCTATACAACTCTGGCAACGTGACGGGTTTCGAGGATGATTTTTCGTTGTCTCAGACGCTTCCAAAATACCAAGTGGAGATACCCCTTTTTGGGAGTGTTGACATAAGGGCGTAATGGTTGTATTCTTTTCTTCGCCCGAGAGGAAGCAGCGATGCGAGAGACGAGGGCGGAGTTGTTTGACAACCGAAAGAATGCGAGCGAAGGAAAGTTTTCTTCTGCGAAGAAGAGAGCGAATCCCATACAAAATGATCTTAAGGGTCAAGATAGTAAGGGTGTATGGTGGATGCCTTGGCACTGGAACCGAAGAAGGACGTGGTTACCTGCGAAAAGCCCGGTCGAGCTGGATACAAGCATTGACGC
>NZ_JQKG01000085.1 GCF_000745915.1 Deinococcus misasensis DSM 22328 | reverse complement strand
ACCTGAGCCGAGGTGGCGGAATTGGTAGACGCACTAGTTTCAGGGACTAGCGCCTTCACGGGCGTAGGGGTTCAAGTCCCCTCTTCGGCACCAACGCAATCCCTTCTGAAAAGAAGGGGTTTTTTCTTTTGCTTCAAGCTGGCAAATCAAAAAGCCCGGCAATGCCGGGCTTGAGCACTTGAAGGTCACTTGAAGTTTGAAGGTCAGGCTGCGTTGCGACGGTCCAAAGCCGCTTTGATTTCTCTGGCCTCTTGCAAATGGTCCATGTCTGAGGACCACCCACGGGTTTTGTGCCAGAAATCCCACGCCTGCTGGGCCGTTTGGATGTCTGCTGGCCATCCCTTTTCTGTGGGCCAAGGGCCTTTGGCAATCACCCATGCCCAGCACCCTTGGAAATAGGTGGGGGTGTACTGGAGGTCTGCCATCATCTGGTTGACCTTGACTTCCAGATGGGGATTGAGACGCAACAGGTCGTTGTAATCCTGTGCAGAGACATCCAGAGCAGGAAGTTCTGCAAGGAACAGTTGCCAGAGGGACTCTGCAACCCGGTCAAACAACTCCATGGAGAGGGCATTTAAGGAAGGTTCAAACTCCATGCTCAGGCCTTTCTTCTCGGGACTTGCCCGAGCCCGCCTGTTTCTGCAAAACAGGCCTTTGATGATCTGAGTGTAAGAACTCGATCTTTTGTTTTTCTTATGCCCTCTAGACAGAATTCAGTAAGATTTCAGGTGAATTGCAGTTTCACCTCAGGTGAAACACCAAAAAACTAAGGTCTTAATGTTCCACTCAGGTTGCCTTTGTTGCCACCAAGGTCATAGTGAAGTTCAAATTTTTCATAGGACTGCAGCTCTTGCTTTTGCAAGAGCCACGATTTGAACCAGTCCAGATCTGCAGGTGAAGGAACGGCTTGTGGTTCTTCCAACTGCACCACCACTGTTTTCTGTGGGGTACGAACTTTCACTGCTCTGGCCCCAAAATGCTGCACCAATTGTGATTTCATGTCTTTCAAAACCGTTTGACTGACCTTTGGAACCGATGAAGACAATTGCACGGTCATCCGCTGCATGCCAAAAGCCAGAATCAAAAGCACGCCACACAAAGCCAGAATGGTGTTTCTCTGCATCTACAACCCCCACTTTTCAAGTGAATTGCTGATTTCAACGGGTCTGTTGCTCCGGGGAAGCAACAGACCCAGAGATTGAATCTGGTTGACATTGACCCCTTCCTCAGGCAACTGATGTTGTGCCAACTTCCAGACCACCTGCATCAAAGAGCGCAAACGGCGGGCGGCCATCTGGTTGCGCTGGTCTGCATTTTCATTTTGCAGCCATTCCAGTTTTCCCAACTCTGGAACATTGAGGTAGACGTGCTGGTGGGTGCCTGTAAATACCAAAGCATCGAGCTGGATGCCATGGTCTTGCATGGCTTTTACCAACTGGGCCTCCTGCGGATCAAGTGGCTGCTGGATGCCCTCAAATGAAAAAAGGGTGGCCTGAGACAACACAGGGGTTGGGCGATAGGTCAACATCAAAACCCATGTGACGATGGTGCTGACCACCAAACTGAGAGCCGCAAACAACTTCATAAATTCTCCTCATTGTGCCTCATGGAGGTGCTCTACACAAAGCACTTTGAAACAGCATTCAGTCTTTATACTGATGGGGTGAGTCTTGTCATTCCCTGTGTGGACATTCAATCAGGTCGGGCCGTGCGCCTTTATGAAGGCGACCCTGACCGTGAAACCGTGTATTTTGAACGCCCTCTGGACGCTGCCCTGCACTGGGTGGAAAAAGGGGCCACGCTGGTTCATCTGGTGGATCTGGATGCAGCCACAGGCCGTGGCGAAAACAAAAACATCATCTTTGAAATCACCCGCAACCTGAACGTCCCTGTGGAGGTGGGGGGCGGAATCCGCAACTTTGAAAGCGCTCAAGCCCTCCTTGAAGGTGGGGTCCAGAGGGTGGTGATTGGCACAGCAGCCGTCAAAAATCCGGATCTGGTCAGTCAATTGATCTCTGCCCATGGTCCTGAGCGTGTGGTGGTCAGTCTGGATGCCAAAGATGGCTTTGTGGCCGTCTCAGGCTGGGCTTCACAGAGCGAACTGTCCATCGAATCCCTCTGCGAAGACATGGCTTCCAGAGGCCTGCAAACCCTGATCTTCACGGATGTTTCCAGAGACGGAACCCTGAAAGGTCTGGACCGTGACTTGATGGTGCGGGTTCGCAAAGCATGGACAGGTGAACTGATCGTGGGTGGCGGCGTTCGTGACGTGCAGGACGTGGCCTTGCTGAAAGAACTCGGGATTGAAGGGGCCATTGTGGGCCGCTCGATTTACGAGGGGACTTTGCCCTTTCCGGTGCCAGAGTTGACTGAACGCTGATCAGAGACCTGAAACCGAAGGCATCGTGCCATACGCATTGAAAAATCATTAAGGGAACTTGTAGGGGCGTAGCGTGCTAAGCCCTGAACGCTGACGCCAAAGCTTTTTGACCTTCTGCTCCAAGTTCTCCGCCTGTCCCCTTCCATCAAGGGCGAGGCACGCCTCGCCCCTACAAATACCCTGTGCCCCAAGCTTTGCTACAATGAAATCGCTCGCTGTTCAGCGTGGATAACCAGAGAGCCCAGAGGACCAACCACGCGCACCCCACACAACCAGATGGGGGCGAGGTCCTCATCTCGGGGTGTTTCATGGAGGAAACCATGAGTGAATTCATGCAGGAAGCTGGACAAATTGCGCTGGAGAACGTGCAAAGTGGCAAAGGTGGCCCTTTTGGTGCCGTGATCGTCAAAGACGGCAAAATCATTGCCAGAGGCATGAATCTGGTCACCACCACCCCTGATCCCACCGCACACGCCGAAGTGACCGCCATTCGTGAAGCCGCAAAAGTGCTGGGCACCTTTGACCTCTCGGGCTGCGAGATCTACACCAGTTGTGAGCCCTGCCCCATGTGCCTGGGAGCCATTTACTGGGCCAGACTGGACAAGGTGTACTACGGGGCCACCCAGGCAGACGCAGCCGCCATTGATTTCGATGACGAGTTCATCTATCAGGAGTTTGCCCGCCCCATTTCAGAGCGCAAACTGCCCATCATTCAGCAGGCACGCGAGGAGGGCCTCAAATCCTTCAAAGCCTGGCAAGAAAGCCAGAGCAAAATCCGTTACTGAAGGGTTTCCCGGAGCATTCGATCTCAGAACAAGCAGCTTTCTCTCTGGAAGCAATTTTTTGAAACAGGAGGATTCAAGCGAATCCTCCCATTTCACTGATCAACCCAGCTTGGTTTTGGACTTCAGGGGGTCAGACCACCAGAACAAGGGGCTCCCTGCTCTGGTGTGGTGGAACCATTGGTGTACTGGTCTGCAAAGGCTTTGATGGCCTTCTCATCCCATGTGTTGACGACCAGTTGCACACCCCAGGCAGTCAGAACCACATCGGCTGTTTGCCTGTTTTCCATGGACATGATGCGGTAGGCCGGACTGGCCTTCACCAGACCTTGCAAGAACGACAATTGGGCTGCTGTGGTGGTGGATTTGTAGGTGACCCACAGGGCACCATGCTCCATGCTGTGCACCACCAGACGGGGATCGATGGTTTTCAGGTAGATGCCACAGTTGGCCCAGACTGGAAAATGCATCCCTCTGACCGGAGGGAAAAAAGGATAAATCACCTGTTCCACCGTGTGCAAAACGCCGGTGGTGTTGGTGTCATCGTAAAAGGTGACGGTTCCGGCAGGATTCTTTTCGGTTTTGATGGCTTTGAGCACCACTTTGACCGGCCCTTTGGCCTGTGAAGTCTGACCCATGCTGCCCTGGGCCAGAGCCAGTGAACCCATCAAAACAGCCCATCCAATGTGCTTCTTCATGCCTTCCAGCATAGCCGAGCACAGACGAGATGCTTTTGCCATTCCCATACAACAAAAAAGACCCTCAGTGATTGAGGGTCCAGAGGCACCCAACCTTCAGCTCAGTTTGGCTTTGAACTCCTCATAGCTGAAATGCTTGACCAGTTTGAACTGTCCGTCCAGCGTCCAGATGCCAATGCTCGGGTGTTTCACTCCATTGAAAAAGGTGGTTTTGACCATGGTGTAGTGGATCATGTCCTCAAAGACCACTCTGGAACCCACCTGCAACGGCGCATCGAATGAATAATCACCGATGATGTCTCCGGCCAGACAGGTGCCCCCTCCCAGACGGTAGGTGTAGGCTTTTTCGCCGGGTTCATCTGCGTTGCGGATGTCCGGACGGTAAGGCATTTCCAGACAATCTGGCATGTGGGCTGAAACACTGACATCCAGCATGGCCATGTCCATCCCATTGTTAAAAGTGTCCAGCACACTGGAAACCAGCCATCCGGTTTGCCAGCCCACCGCTTCACCGGGCTCCAGAATCACATCCACATTCCACTTCTCGCGGAAGGCTTTGACCACGCGGATCAGGCGGTCCACATCGTAATTTTTGTTGGTGATGTGGTGGCCTCCACCAAAGTTGATCCACTTCATCTGGGGCAACAAATCGCCGAATTTCTCTTCGATGACCTCAAGGGTGCGTTCCAGAGTGTCACTGTTCTTCGCGCTCAGGGTATGGAAATGCAACCCATCAATGCCGTCCAGAAGGTCTTCTCTGAAATGGCTGCGGGTCACACCCAGACGGGAGAAAGGCACGCAAGGATCGTACAGGGGCACTTTGTTCTCGCTGTACTCGGGGTTGATGCGAATGGCACAGCCAATGTGGCGACCGGTGCGGTCCTTGTACTCCTGCACGCGGTCTTTAAAGCGCTCCCACTGGGTGAAGGTGTTGAAGGTGATGTGGTCTGCAAGGTCCAGAATCTCTGGGAATTCCTCGTCACTGTAGGCTGGAACGTAGACGTGGACTTCTTTGCCCATTTCGTGCTTGGCCAGCAAAGCCTCGTTGAGGGAACTGGCGGTGGCCCCATACAGGTACTGGCGGACCATGGGGAAGGTGCTCCACATGCTGTAGCCTTTGAGGGCACAGATGATGTGGGCACCCGACTCGTCCTGAACACGCTTCAGGATTTCAAGGTTGTGTTTCAGACGGGATTCATCCAGCACAAAGCAAGGGCTGGGCATCTGGTCAAAGGGGATGTTCTCGACAGGGAAAATCTCGGTGCTCATCCCAAGCAGAATACACCGCAAAAGTCAGGATGCGGGTGCCCTTTGTCGCTATTGCCCCTGTTTGGCCTTTTCTTGCTTGAGGTGTTCAAGCTCTTCGTTGAATTTCTGCATCTTCCTCTGGAAGTCAGGATCATCTCTGATGTCTTGATCCTCCTTGACCACGGAAGAGTGCACTTCATCCATTTTCTGGGCCAGTTGCAATACTGCAGGCACGCAAAACCACCCAGAGCAGCAAAAGCAGCACCCACCAGTAGCGAAGGCCTCCCAGAATGAAGATTGCTGCTTTTTGTTTTTGATGTACTCCAGCAAAAAACTTTTTGCGCTTTTCACCTTTGGAAGTCTTGTAGCCCTCAGCCAGAGCCCTGCCTTCCAAGTGCTCGGCATACTCCAGACTGTCTGCTGTAGGCTTTCCACGAATGGGACGCACAACTCCATCTTCACCCAACTCCACACGGCCTGCTTTGAGCAAACGCGCCAATTCCATTCGAGACGCATTGTCACCAGCATCTGCTGCACGCAACAGGTATTTGTATTTGCTGCGTTCGTCCAGATTGAAGTTCTTTTGATACAGAGGAAAGTTCTCGTAAAGCACTCCACAACAATATGCATTTCTGGCTTCTGCGCCTTGATACACATGTTGCATCATCTGCTCGATGGTCCCTCCAACACGCAAAACATGAAAAACCAACAGTGCACCTGCCCTGTTTTTGCCTTCTTTCAAAGCTTTTTCATACCAATAAGCAGGGGATTCAGCACCTTCCAATGAAGACAGGTTTTCCGAGAGTTGTCCCACCTGCACCACTGCCTCAAGGTCCCCATCTTGAGCTTGAATTTTCAAATACCGATAAACATATTCTTGATCTGGGTGGCCACCTTCAAGCTCTTTTAGCAAAGAAGCAGTTGCTGACTGTGCCACAAAAAAACGAACATCTCCATCGTGCTTTTTCAGCAATTGCATCAAAATGTCTGTGGCTTCAGTGTTGCGGTTCAGACCGTACAGATAAAATGCCCTCTGGTCCTGCAAGGCAGGATTCAACTGAACTGCATATTCAATGTATTCCAGAGCTTGCTGAGGGTTTTTCTGGAAAAAATAGGCATGGTGGGCCATCTGTTCATGGAACTGGGCCCAGAGTTTTTGATGGTCTGCCTGAGAAAGAACACCCTCTTGAGAGCGGATGTACATCAGCATGTGCTGGTCTGAACCGCCCCATTCGGTTCGCAAAGTTCCCAGCAAACGCTGCCTGAGCTTCAAAGACGCAGGGGCAATCCGAATGCCCTCAAGGTACCAGTCAGCGTACCTGCCTGCCTGAAGGTCTTCTACGGACAGACGGTTGCCATGGGTGTGCTGCACACCCGCAAGCACCAGAAAACTGAGCAGCGGTTTCTGGGTCAGGTGCAAACTGGCTCTGGCACATCCCTCTGCCTGCTCCAGATGGTATTGCATTCCCCTTCTGCCCCGATCGGAAACCTCATTGAAGGTGCTTCCACCCCGGTAAAGCCAGGCCTGCCCGAGAAACCACCTGCTCAGGGCCACATGGGCTGCATAAGACCCTGATTGGTTGATCCAGCTTCCCAACTTCTCACCAAGGGTCTGGGCTTCAGAATCAAACCCTGCAAAAGCATAATTCAGATCTTCCTCAGAGAGTTGATCTTGCTCATAAGAATGCTGCACTTGATTGAAGTAGCGGTCCAATTCTTCAAAAGCATCTGAGCGAAGCTTATCAATGATTTCTACAGGTCGCATCAATTGCAAAGGTGGGAAGGGGTCAAACATACAAAAACATTGTAAACGCTGGATCTTAAAAGGGATCCAGCGTTTTGCTGATGCTGTTTGATGGTTTTGGAGATTTTACGGAAAAACAAAAGGTTCTTTGCAAGAAGACGGGGTCCTGAGAAAAGAATCCTCTTGTTTCACCGATCAATCCAGCAAATCACTTCACCAGTTCGATGCCTGCAAGCTCATCCACAGGCAGTCCCCATTTGTTCATTTCAGCAATGAAAGGATCGGGGTCGAACTCCTCGACGTTGTACACGCCAGCTTTGAACCAGACTTTGTTGATCATCAGCATGGCACCGATCATGGCAGGAACGCCCGTGGTGTAAGACACACCCTGGGCTTGCACTTCGCGGTGGCATTCGGCGTGGTCTTTCACGTTGTAAACGAAGTGCACCACTTCCTTGCCATCCTTGATGCCTTTGGCCTGCACACCAATGCAGGTCTGTCCGGTGTAACCTGCGCTGAGGCTCTCAGGGGCGGGCAGCACAGCTTTCAGGAATTCCAGAGGGGCAATCTGCATGCCGTTGTAGTTGATGGGCTCGATGCTGGTCATGCCGATGTTTTGCAGCACGGTCAGGTGCTTGATGTACTGCTCACCGAAAGTCATCCAGAAACGGGCACGTTTGATGGTGGGGAAGTTGATGACCAGAGATTCCAGTTCCTCGTGGTAGAGCACGTAGGACTTGCGGGTGGTGACTTTGGGGTAGTAGATGTCCTGGGCAATTTCCAGAGGTTGGGTCTCCACCCACTGACCGTTTTCGTAGTAACGGCCATTGGCGGTGATTTCACGGATGTTGATCTCGGGGTTGAAGTTGGTGGCAAAGGCCTTGCCGTGGTCCCCGTTGTTGCAGTCCACAATGTCCAGATAATGGATTTCATCGAAGTAATGCTTGGCGTGGTAGGCGGTGAACACGTTGGTGGCACCGGGGTCAAAACCGCATCCCAGCAGGGCCATCAGTCCGGCCTGCTCGAAACGCTCACGGTAAGCCCACTGCCAGGAGTACTCAAACTTGGCGACATCTCTGGGCTCGTAGTTGGCGGTGTCCAGATAGTGCACGCCGGTTTCAAGGCAGGCATCCATGATGGTGAGGTCCTGATAAGGCAGGGCCACGTTGATCACCAGTTCAGGTTTGTATTCATTGATCAGGGCCACAAGCTCTGGGACATTGTCTGCATCCACTTTGGCCGTGGTGACAACGGTTTTGGACTCGGGGAAGTACTGCTTGATTTCATCTGCAATCTTGTCGCACTTCGCTTTGGTTCGGCTGGCAATCATCAGCTCTGTGAACACACTGTCGTTCTGGGCGCATTTCTTGGCCACAACCGTGCCCACGCCACCAGCACCAATCATCAGTACTCTAGCCATAAAGACCTCCTATGGATCCCCGGAATTCGGGTTTCAACGAGTATGTATTCTAACCCAGAATGGTCAGGTTTTGCGGTGTGGTTGGAGGGAAAGGCAGGGGTGACGCACGTCGCGAAGGGGTTAAGGTAAGACATGAACCCCGAGCAACTGAAACTCGCAGTCCAGCACTTCTCTGAGCTCCCTGATCCCCGGACAAACCGAGGGCTCAATCAACCCCTCATCAACGTGATCGTCATTGCCCTGTGTGCTGTGCTCAGCGATGCAGACAGCTTCTATGACATGGAGGATTTTGGGGAACTCAAACGGGATTGGCTCTCAAGCTTCCTGGACCTCCACACCGGTATACCCTCCCATGACACCTTCAATCGGGTCT
>NZ_JQKG01000084.1 GCF_000745915.1 Deinococcus misasensis DSM 22328 | reverse complement strand
TGGGGTGCTGCATCACAGCGATCGAGGCGTCCAGTACACCTGTGAGGCCTATCAACAGGCGCTACAGAGCCTCCAGGCCACGTGCAGCATGAGTCGGAAGGGGAATTGTTGGGACAATGCGGTGGTGGAAAGTTTCTTCGCTACCCTGAAGTTAGAGTTGGCTTTGCACCGATCCATTGGCAACAGAGAAGAGACGTGTAGGACTGTCTTTTCTTGGGTAGAAGGCTGGTATAACCGTCGTCGCCTGCATTCGTCCCTGGGGTTCTGCTCCCCGGTGGAATTTGAGGAGCAGCAGTGTGGCTGAACTACATGTCAACAAAGGTGTTGCAATTTCAGCACCCAATGCACTGCTTTCACCCACGTTGCCTTACTGGTTCCCGGGGTCCAAAAATGCACCACGCACGGCTGAGTCACCTCCAAGTATGATCCCAGCAAATCCACCCCAAACGCTCCCTGAAAGCACCGACAAACATCCACCACAATCTCAGGTCCATTCCAGAATTCTTGCCATTCCACACCGCCAGAATTCACTTCTTCTGCTCGCAACAGCGTGCCATGCGGACCCCACCGCCTCGGATGATCCAGTTTCTGTTCGATCAGCCACGCCAAACGGTGGTGACCGAAATTTCCTTTGAATTTCTGCCAGGCGTCACGCGAAATGAACTTCAAAGCCAAAATTTCCAACTCCTGCCAGATTTCGGGGAACACCTGCCCGAGAGGAAAGAGGCCCCGGGTGTACTTTTGCACGTTGGACGTGCGGGTGTAATGAAACCAGCAGGTGCCTTGACTCCACGGACGAATCGGGTACTTTCTCTGGAGTGCACTCCACAATGCTTCATCGGGTGGGGAAACCTTCAGGCTTTTTCTGGAGTGAATTTTTTTTGGGGGAATGTCCATCAGGATGTCTTCCAGGAAACCCTGTGGAATTTGCAGTCCGCAACTCAAGGTACCGAGGGCCGTCTCTAAACTAGAGCAGTCCAACAAATGCAGTTGTCTTGTGCGGGTGTTGACTTGAGAAGTAGGGGAAGCAGTCACACTTTCATCCCCCTGCAGCCATAGGCCAAGATGTCTGGGCGTGGCCTGCAGCAAGGCATTTCAGATTCAAGAATGATGAATTCCGATGGCTGATCTGACGTGAAAGAGGACTTGTTTCTCCAAAGAGGTTTCCAAAATTGAATTTCAGCCAACAATCCCGTTTTTTGAAATTGTTTTGGTGTTTCAGGTCCTTAAAAATATGTCGAATGTGCTCCAAATCAAGAAAGTGATGTTGTTTCATGCACCTACACCCTAAAAATATAACCCTGTCCACGAACCCCTTCGATGAAGTGGTTGCCCAATTTCCGCCTCAACATGAACACCACCGAATCCACTTTCCTCTGGTTCCTTGGGTGCATCTCACCCCACAAATCCTGCATGATGCGCTCACGGGTGTACAGCACCCCAGGATTCAACGCCAAATGGAACAGAACTTCCATTTCCTTCTCCTCCAGTGGGATGCGCAGTCCGTTCAGGATCACCACCCTACGGATGTACAGGATGGTCATCGGGCCACGCACCATTTTGTGGTGCGTTTCGGTGCTGTGCAATAACGCCTGCAGGCAAGCTGTGAATGCTCTTGTTGTGGTGTGTCCAGAGAGCACTTCATTTGCTCCTGCTTGCAGCAAAGCACTGCGTTCCTCCAATGCCCCAGTGACCACCAGAATCTTCTGGACCAACGCGAACTTCCTGAGCACCAGAAGTACTTCCTTCAACTTCGCAACATCAGGGTGACGAAGCAACAACACATCCATCAATGGGGCGTACTTGAAGGCCAGCGCTTCCCGTTCGGTCACACTGACCATGTAAGGAGGGGCACTCAAATGGTTCAACAACCTCTCTGGGATCGGCCCCATCTTGTGGGGTTGCATGTCATACACCAGAATGCGAATGGTGAGCTCAGCACCAACAAAGCGTGTCTTCATGGTTACTCCTGGGGTGCTCTGGAGGTTCGTTCTGCTCCAGAGTCTCAAAAAATCAATCCCGATGGGAACGCACGTGCCATCATGTCCAACTTCTACCAGGTGAGAGGTCACCTGCTCACAAAAACCTGCTCTGGTTGCGTCCATTTCACTTCACATCCATGAGGGGTAAGGTCGTCAGAGGGTGCGTCCCTCGTTCGTGGTTGGGTGATGCCCCTGCTGATGCGTACCCTGAACCCTCTGAAGCACGCACGCTTTTCAATTTCCTGAGGGTTGTTCTCACGATGTGAGGGCACCTGAGTGGGTTTACCTCCGCGGAGCCGCACACAGAATTCTTTGCCAACCCACCGGTAAGTGACTCCAGGCTGGAAAGCTTTGTTGGTGCGCTGTGAGAGAATTTGCATCATTGCGAGTCCATTGTCCCAAACGGTTTTTTGATGCATTGGAAGTGATCCATGTCGAACGCCACCAGGTGCATGGGAAGGTCGTAAGGAGTATGGCTTTGGCGAGCCATGCAGTGCGGCAGGACAGCGAGGGGATCCTGAGTGGCGATCACCTCCCAGCCATTGCTGCGCTGGGTTTCCAACTTGAGCCTGTTCCGGCGCTCTTGCAGCACAATCGTCATCCCGCAAGACACCACATCCATCCCCCGAGCCGTCAGCAACACCATTTTGCTTTTCTGCACGGATTGCGAGATCATTCCACAGCATGAGGTGCAGCACACCCAGAGGCGTGAGTTGCACCCCAGAAGTGAAGGCATTGAGCACCCCATTGAACCATCCGGGGCTTTGGTGTGCAGCAAAGAGCCTCAGAGAGAACGCAAAGAAAGCGGCGAAGGCAATGAAGAACTTTTGGTTGCTTTTGGCAGGGATCAAATGGTGACCAGTGCACAAGAACGCTGGGATCAGCAAGACGTGGTCACTGGGAGACTTCAGGACTGTGTGGTGCAGGTGGTTCACGTTGGGTGCCTCAAGGGTTGTGTTCGAACAGGGAGTAGGTGCTCAAGCAGGGACCAGAGAGGTGCTTGAGCACCAGGTATGTTCCGGGAGGATGCTCTGGAATGCACAGGGACAGTGCCCTGCCAGCGTTGAACACTTCGATGGTGGGTCCATCCACATAAATGTGTATGTCCTGCCCAACGAGGGTGCCGGTGACACTGCAGCTGCGGGTCGGGTGGTGCACGGTGATGGTGTGACCGACCGTGTCGAACAGCAGGTGGATGCCTCCACCGGTGGGGGTTGGGCTGAGTAACTCTACCAGCAGGGTTCCGCTTGCTGACGGAAGGTTCAGTTTGAGGAGATAGGCGGGTTTGAGGTGCAGCACTTCCGATTGGTACGTCACTTGTTGGTACAGCTTGGAAGGGTTTTTTGTGAGGTGTTTGGCAAGCTTGAAAGGTTTAAGGTGCACTTCCCCTGCTGGGGTGATTTGCAGTTGGGTGGGTAAGGTGAGGGGTCCATGGTAGGGGGAGTTGAATTGAGCATTCAGGATGGCGTAATGGTCCATGTCGATCAAGCGTGGACGGTGGACTCCCATACCTTCATTGAGGACCTGTGCAGTTTGAATGTTGAAGTGCCCTTCACTGAACTGTCCGATCAGGGCGTAGTTGGTGCCGGTGCCCGGGGAATGGTAGGTGAGCACATCCCAATCGTTGATGTGAAGCAGGGATGGACTGAACTGCAAAGGTTGATGGGGTTCAGCAAGCAAATTGAGGGTTGCTGAGAGGAACTCCCAGTGGTGTGGGGTGTGCATCCTGAAAGTCACGAAGGCCGTTTTGCCGTTGGGCAACAATGCCGTCATCAGGCAGTAGGTGCGACCATTGCGGGTGTGAATGTGCGGCTCAGCAAGTTGGATGAAAGGATGGTGCGGATGGTAAAACACCACCTTGTTGCTCCCCTGCCAGTGGGTGAGGGTGGGGTTCGCTTGCCACAACGTCAAGGTGCTGAAGTGCGTGTTGTTGTGAAGGGTGCTGCATAACATGAAAGTGATGCCTTGGTGCGTGAAAGTGCTCCCACTCCATCTCCCTTGCATGGGGTCATCGACCCGGCAGGACTCTGGAATCCAGTCCATCAGGTTGCGGGTGGTGTGCTGCTGCCATCCCTTTTGATGGGGCTGCAGGTGAATCCAGTGGTCCCCCACGTAAGAAACCAGAGGCGTGCTGTGTTCGCAGGGAGCGAACTGGGTGTGATACGAGAAAGGATTCATGCAAAAGCCTCACTGAAAGGGGGTCCCCCTTGCCGTAAGGGACCCTTGAGGAGAGGAATGAAGAAAGGGAGTGGTCCCTTTGAAGGGATGCATTTCAACTTTTGACGCTGTCTGCCAGCATGCCGCGCACAAAGTACCGCTGGAAGCCCAGAAACACCACCAGAGGAATCAGCATGCTGATGAAAGCTCCAACCATCAGCAGGGGAGGGTGGAAATGTAGTTGTAGAGCAGGTAAGTGGCCAGTGAAAGCCCGGATCCAGTGTTTGCCAACCACACCCCGAGAAAAGTCCCATTCAGGCCCAGCACGTTGTAGTCTTTCAGCACGGGAATCAGGGCAATCTGGAAGGGCACCACCAGCAAAGCCACCACCACTGTGAACAGAAATGGGCTGGCTGGCAATTGCATCCAAGCAAAAGCGTAAGTGGCAATGACCGCCAGAAAAATCGGGATGACCGTGGAGGGAATGGTCATGATGATGGTGTTCATCACCGACTTCAGAAGCTGGATGTCCCCTTCGTTGCGGTCCAGATTCATTTTCACCTGATCCAGACCCAACCCGAGCACAATGCGGTAATTGTCGAGGGTGAGGCGCACCTTCTCGGGGTTGAACAGCAGCGTCCACCAACCCGAGCCGTTCACGTCGTCCGGTGGGCGAATGGAGGTGATGAGAAGCCCCAAGGTGGGCAAAGTCCACAGCAAAGCCAGCACGGTCAAGGTCACATGAATCACTCCATTGTTGAGGGTTCGCACTTGGGTGTCACGCTGAAAGGGTTTCACTTTTGTTGAGTGAATGGAAGATAGAGGATTTTGCATCAGAATCCCTTCTTGAAATCTTTGCAAAATTCATGCACGTTTTAGTGCACCACAGGGAGCACGGTCATCAGGACCATGGCAATGGCTGAACCTTTGCCGAAATCTCTGGCTTCGAACATCAGGTGTACTGCTCATGGGCAATCACCGGGGTTCCGAAGTTTCCTGCGGTTCATGCCCAGCACGCCCCACAGAATGGAGGTGAGGAAAATGGCCCACTCTGGTGCGTCACCTGCTTTGAGGAACACAAAAATCCGTCTGAAAAATTCCAGAGCAAGCACCATCAAGACCCCATACAACAAGAGGTTTTTCAGGTTGGCGGGTTCGCCTTTGCTCTGGGGGAAAGCCTGTTTTGTGGCTTTCCGTTTTTTTGGGGGTTGATGCATTGTGGTTCTCCTGTTGTGCGTCAGAAAAGGAACTGGTGGAGGGGGTGCCCCACCAGTTCAGAGATCACTTGCTGCAAGCAGCGTCAATGTCTTTGAGGACTTGATCGAGGTTCTTCCCGGTGAAGTAATCGGTGGTGCCTTTCCAGAACGCAAGGTTGACCGCCGTGGTTTTGCCGCCGTACACGTAGCCGGGCGTGGTGACGATGTCATCGAGCACACCCCACGCTTTGCGGACCTCTGGAGAATCGAATTTGACTTTGTTGGTGATCCACCTGTCGTACACGCTGGCTGGAGCGGTTCTCAGCAGGATGCTTTCCAACCAGTTGGTGGCTCTGCCCGACTTGATGTCGGGGTGGTTTCCGGCCTGCACACGCACATTGATCAGGGTGACGGAATATGTGCTGTCGGTGTAGTTGGCTTTGATACCGGGGTTTTTGGCTTCAAACGCGTTGATGACTTTCTGGAAGGACTGCTGGTCCTGCCCGGTGAAGTTGCCGGAGACCGTGACGGTTTTCTGTTGGGCCAAGTCAAGGCTCGAGGTTGCCATGAGAATCGGTGCTATAAGATGTTTCATGGTCTTGACTCCCTGAGACGGTCTTTTTGGGATCACACCATGAGAGTTGTGACAAGCCAAGCAATCCCGTTGTTCGAAAGGAGGTCAGCCTGTGGACCGTCAACATGGAGAGATGTGCCACGAGTTTTGAAGACGTGTGCACATCCCACAGTGCTATTGGTTTGTCCGGTCAGCAGTTGGGAGTGACGTCAATTCGCCAGTAGAAGCCAGTGCGTTGGTATTGTTTTGCGGTTCCCATGACATTCCATGGTTCCCATTTGACTTCCTGTTTGTCTTTTCCAAGACGCTGCGTGCGGAACCAGAGCCCTTCCATGGCGTAATACTTCATGATGGGGGTTGCAATCAATTTCGGAAAGAGGCACTGTCCATTTTTGGCTTTGGGTGAATTACTGTCATTGAAAACAACAGTTTCTGTAAATGTTCTGCTTTTGGTGTTTGTTTTGGTCCATTCCCATGTGCGTGTGAAGCCCATCCCAATCTTGCTGGAAAACCCTTCGAAGCTCATGCCAACTTCGGTGTCCACTGAAAGTGATTCGGAATAACCTGTGGTTGCTGAATTGCTGAAACTGACTGAAGTGGCTGCAGAGCCATTGTAGTAACATCCTGCTGCTCGGGTGCATTTGAAACCTGTCAAGGTTTTGGTCACAACTTTAGGAAGCCTGATTTCTTTGATTTTGGTGGAACGTGACCAATTTGTGTCAGCAAAGAAAATCGCTCCTCTCAGGTGGATTTCGTTTTGGATTCTGTCATGAATGGGCCAGATGCGTCTCTCTCCATCATTGCCGGCTGCCAGTTGAGGTCTGACTGTCAAATCTGTTTCTTCAATGGTTGAGTCAGGCAAATCGGATTCTTGTGCAAAAATTTCTGCATCGATGGTGTTGGTTCCCATTTTTTGGAACTGCAGCACGTCTGGAAGGGCCACCACACTGTACTCACCAGGGTTTTTGGTGGTGATTTGGACTGCAGCTGAGCGCATTTCAAATCCGAAGATTTGTTCAGTCAGGGTTGCGATTTTGTTTTTGGATGCTTCAGAGCCGTCCGAATCAAAAATGATTTGTCTTTGTTTCTGGAGGGCTTCTTTGAAGACTGGATGGTTCTGGATTTGTTCAGCGGTATGGTCGGTGACATTGACCAGCAACACTTGAGAAGCGGCAGTGGGTGTGGAAGTGATCTTGTTTGGGTAGTTGGTCCTGAAGTGTTTGCTGACAATGGAGGTGTCATCAGCAAACAGCAGGCTGACTTCTGCAGGCTGAGAACTGGGTTGACTGGTGGGTGTTGAGGAGAGCGTACCACAGGCAGTCAACAGAGAAAAGGTCATGGTCAAGATCGAAGCTTGCTTACTGAAGTTTTTCATACGTTCACTCCTTTGGGTAATAACCGTTGTTGACCGCTCCAAGCCAGCACCATTCTCAGGTTGGACAGGGTGGTCTTGTTTGCAACAGAGTAGCAACGGTGACATTTGACAGAATCACAGATCATCCAGCACCTCAAAGGGTGATGAATGGTTTGGCATGTGAATCTGCTGGCGTTTCAAAGTCCTGCTCAACCAGAAAGACCCTCCTCTGGTCATTTGTGTAACAAGGCTTATGAAACTGAAGCTCAGTATGGGCCTGACCTTTCTGCATGTCAATACTGATCTCCCTGAAACATCAGAGATGTTTTTCTCGTTTCCGAAAAAAACGATCACTGGCCGAGTGAATTTTTTAAATAAGAATTGAAAAAATTCTTTGTGGGAAGCGTTTTTCACGTTCGACTCATCTAGGGACCAGAAGAAACATTTGCAGTGTTTAGGAAACATTCTTTTGTGACAATTCAGCCCAGAAAATTCCCAACAGATGAATCCGGTGAGAGCGCAGCTGTCGTTCTTGGATGCTTCTGTGAGCGCTTACGCAAATTTGCTTCACACTGTTACGAATATACTCATCTGTTTGCGAAACAAAAATGTATGCAGTCTGTCCCACTTTCTCTCTTCTTTTGTATTAAAAATCACTGATTCTTGGAGTATTTTTCCGGCTTTTGTGTATCGGTTACTCAAAATATTCGACTTGAACTGAGATAAAAAAGGCGCTAAAAACCATCATTGGAGCTTTGTTTATTAAACTTTGGAGTCTCACCGTAAGGGATTACGGGTATTGCAAATTTGCCATGACTTTCTAATAATGAACGACATGGCATGACCACCATTGACTGCTATTGGTCTTCTGCCACAGGGCTAAATTCTCACATTCAACGCTGCTTTCAAAAAGCAGCACCATACAGCATTGTATGCGCATACATTTTTCTCTAAATGTATGCCAGAAATGCTGAACATCCTTACTCCAGGCTGCCCCTATCCGGGGCAACCTCTGGCCAACCCATGGAGACAAACATGTCCAAACTCACTGCATTGCTCTTACTGAGCCTCACCAGTCTGATGTCTGCCGCTCAAGCAGACAAACTCGACACCGTCAAAAAACGCGGCAAGCTCGTCTGCGGCGTCAATGACAAACTCCCCGGATTTGGTTTCCTCGATTCCAACGGCAAGTACTCCGGCTTCGATGTCGATTTCTGCAAAGGCGTCGCCGCCGCCATCTTTGGCGATGCCAGCAAAGTCCAGTACGTTCCCCTCACCGCAGCCGTGCGTTTCACGGCTGTCCAGAGTGGCGAAGTCGATGTGGTCTTCAGAAACACCACCTACACCTCTTCACGGGACGGTGAAGTGGGCATGGACTTCGGTCCGGTCACCTTCTACGACGGTCAGGGCGTGATGGTCAAAAAAGAAGCACCCGTCAAGAAAATCACCGACCTTGATGGCGCCACCATCTGCACCAACCAGGGCACCACCACCGAGCAGAACATCACCGATTACTTCCGCCTCAAGAAGAAACAATTCAAACTCCTCACCTTCCAGGACTTTGACAAGGTCATGGCTGCCTTCGATCAGGGCCGTTGCGATGCCGTCACCACCGACGCCTCGGGCCTCGCTTCCAGACGGGCAGC
>NZ_JQKG01000083.1 GCF_000745915.1 Deinococcus misasensis DSM 22328 | reverse complement strand
CATGCAGGCGTTGTAAAGCGGCTTCGTCGATCCGGGGCACTATGGTGTGCGGCCGATGGGATTGTTCGTGTAGGCTCGCTAAACCGTCTGCTTCAAAAGCTCTAAAAGTGTTGCGTACTGTTTGGGTGGCGATTCTCAGGGACCTGGCAATTTGGGAGACCACCTGACCCTCATGGCTGGCCAGCAGAATCTGGCTGCGCCGCACCGTGAAGGCGTCTTTGGATTTGAGCTGATCTTGGATGTGCTGGACTTCTGTTTCGCTGAGGGGTCGGACTTTGACTTTGCTGCCCATAGCTCACTGTGACAGATGACGGACATCTTCACAATCTCACTTGTGATCCTGCACTAGGCTCTCGGCCCTTGGCCCTCAGCCTCCCTACCCCAGCAAATCATGCCGATAAATGTTCCGAATCGTCCCCTCGATGTCCGGTTCACGCACGGTCAGGTCCTGAATGGCGAAGCGTTCGGAGATGCGGCGGATCAGTTCGGAGGCTGGCAGGTCCCTGAAGGCGTAAATGGCCCGGTTTTTCTCGTGCGACACCACTCTGGACCCAGAGACCGACACATCCTGATACGTTTCGGTGAAGTCCACCACCAGTTCTCGTTCTCCGCCGTACTGTTTTTGCAGGGTGGGGATGTTGCCGTCATACAGCAGCTTGCCATGATCAATGATCATGACCCTCTGGCACAGGGTTTGAACGTCTGAGAGGTCATGGGTGGTCAGCAAGACGGTGGTTTCGCGGTGCTGGTTGATGTGCAGGATGAATTCACGGATGCGCTCTTTGGCCAGCACATCGAGCCCGATGGTGGGTTCATCCAGAAAAAGCAAAGCTGGATCGTGAAGCAGTGCTGCACACAGGTCTGCCCGCATCCTCTGGCCCAGAGAGAGGGAACGAACAGGGGTGTCCTTGAATTCCTTCAGCCCGAGGAGGTTTTCAAATTCTTTGACATTGCTGTGAAACCGTGCAGACGGAATCCGGTAAATGTGCCGGAACAGTTCCAGAGATTCGATCACCGGCAGGTCCCACCACAGGGTGGTCCTCTGGCCGAACACCACCCCAATATTGGCCACATAGGCTTTGCGGTTTTTCCATGGGACCAGACCATTCACCGTCAGGTTGCCAGAAGTCGGGACCAAAAGCCCAGAAAGCATCTTGATGGTGGTGGATTTCCCTGCCCCGTTTGGCCCGAGGTAGCCCACCGTCTCTCCTTTCTTAATCTGAAAAGAAAGGTCATCTACGGCTTTGATCAGGTTGGATTCCTGAGTGAAGAAGTTTTTGAAGCCCGCAAACGGTCCGGTGTGGTGCTTGCGGATCGAGAAGTGCTTGGAGAGGTGTTCCACGTCAATCATGCCGGTCCTCCTTCAGGTTCCGGTGCTCTGGTAATGCTTCAGGCCGAACCGCCAGAACATCCACGCCACCCCAAAAACCCCCAAGCCCACCAGAGGTGAAATCCAGTGAATGCCCTCTGGCATGCCAAAAGGATCGGGTTTGTTTAAAAGGTACAGGGCGGGGTAGTAATTCAGGAAAATGGCGGGCACCACAAAAGTGAAGATTTTCCTCAGCCAGTCCTGATAGATGCTCATGGGGTAGCCGATCATGGCGCGACCTCCGTAGGTCAGCAGGTTCATGGCCTCGACGGAATCCACCGTCCAGAACGTGATGGTGGAGCCGATCAGGAACAGCCCACCAAAAAACAGCACCATTCCGGCCAGCACCGCCAACAGAAACAGGATTTTCTCTGGGGTCCAGAGGATGCCGGACACCACGGCTCCATAAATGAGCATGCCCAGACCCAGCAGGATTTTGCCAACCCGCCTCAGGCCAAAATCAGAACCCATGACCTGCACAGTCAGGCTGACTGGGCGCAGCATCAACTGGTCGAGGCTCCCCTGCCGAATGAAAGCTCCGAAAGCCGCAGGATCAAACCCTGCAAAAGCCATGTCCATCAGGGCAAACGAGAACTCCGCCATGCCGTAAAGCAGGGTGATCTCGGGGAAAGTCCAGTTGCCCAGCGTTTTGATTCTGGCCAGCACCAGTGCCAGAGAGGCGAACTCCACCACCGTGTAAAACGTGGTGGCGATCAGGTCCATCACGAAGGAAAAGCGGTATTGCAACTGGCTGCGCACCAGTGCCCCCAGCAGGCGAAAATACACGTTCAGGGTGTGCATGTCAGCCTCCCAGCACCATCAGGCGGCGGGTGGCCTGCTGCCAGACCAGACGGGTCAGCAAGAACATCGCCATCAGCCAGAGGACCTGAAGCACCAGAGCATTCAGCAATGCTGGGCCTTGCAACACTCCGGTGTAAACCTCCATCGGGGTGTTCAGGATGTAAGGGAAAGGGGTCCAAGCGGCCAGATTTTGCACCCACTCTGGAAAAAGCCTTAAAGGCATGAGCAGCCCAGAGAAAAACAGAATCAGGGCGTAAGCCAGCCGTGCAATGCCTCTGGCATCTGGAGACCAGAAAGCGCTCAGGTTCACCAGAAAACGCACCATGAAACACAAGATCCAACCCAGCAGCAACGACAGGGCATAACACACCCACTGCAAGAGGCTTTCAGGAAGCTGCATGTTCAGAAACACGCTGTAAACCACGAAAATCACACTGCCCCTGAGCAGCAACTGGGCTATGGACTGCCCGAAATCTCTGGCCATCCAGAGGCCCAGAAAAGACACCGGCTTGACGAGGTCGGTGGCGACCTCACCCCGGTAAATGGTCCGCATCAAATCAAAGGTGCCAAAAATGCTGAGAAACCCGAGCAACCCCTGCGAAATTCCGGTGAAGGTGATGGCCTGCCTCAGGTCCATGCCTGACATGCTGGAGGTGCTCTGGTAAAAAGCCGTCACCATCGCCGCTTTCAGAAAACCGAAAAACAGATTGGTGGTGAGCCCTGCAATGGCCGCCGCCCGGTAAGTGATCTGTCTCTGGTACGCCCTGACCATGATCTCCCAGAAAACCGTCATGTGCCTCCTTTGCTTTGGGGAAAACCCGAGCAGGATAGCATTTTGTTTCAGGAGTGGGATGGGGGTTTTGGCTTACGCAGCGATCAGGTGTCAGCCTTCAGGGATCAGCAAAAAGGCGGAGCACGTGAGCCGAGGGCATCCTGCTATACGTCCAGAAAATGGTTAAGGGGACCTGTAGGGGCGAGGCGTGCCTCGCCCTTAGCAGAAAGCAGAAGGCCAAAGAAAGCTCTGGCAGCCATGCAGGGCGAGGCACGCCTCGCCCCTACAAATGCCCTCGGCGGGTCGCAGACCCAAAAAGAAAACCCCCCAGTTGCAGCTGGGAGGCGCATCCTTGGGGGGAAGCTTGTGACGAATTACTGTTGGGTGTTGTGCTGCTGGGCAGCCACTTTTTCAGGGTCCTGATAGGATTCCAGAGGGCGGCCATTGCCCCGGAAGGTGATCAGGGTGACGTAGCGCACGGACTCTTCCCCTTCCTTGAGGTGGTCGGGGTCGGTGGGGCGGGCACCACGGGAGTATTTGACGATTTTGGGGAGTTTGAGTTTTTTGGTGTCCACTTCTTCCAGTTCACGGCGTTTGTAGACCTGACCTTTGTGGAACACGCATTTCTCGCCGTCTTGATTCACGAATTCTCTGGCCCCGATGAGGTACCAGTCGAAGGTGTCTGCCATGGCGAGGGGAAGCACCAGACCGCCTGCGGGAATGTCTCCGCTGGTCCAGCCGCGGCGTCCGTACTGGCGCATGACCTGTAACATTTCCGATTCGTCTTTGACGTGGATGGTGATTTTGGTTCCCAGAATGCCGGTCAAATGAAGTTCTATCATGGGTTGGGTTTGCTCCTGGGAAATGGGGGTGGAATGGGTCCGGCTTTTAGGCACTGCTGTCATGTTTTTCTCCTCTCAGGCACAACCGATCTGAATGCATTCATTTTATATTATGTTATCACCTAAATCAAGACCGGGAAATTTCCTGATGCTTAACCTTTCGATCAGCACGGGATTTCCTTTGCTCGTCCTGTAAGGCAAGACCCCAGAGCAGCAAGGCAAACACAAATGCAGGACTCACTCTGGAAAAGTCCAGCACCCACGCCAGCAAACCCACCCCCCAGAGCGCCCACAGAACAGGCATCATCTGCTGCACCGTCCAGTTTCTCACCCAGTACAGGGTCAAGCAAACCACCGATCCCACAAACTGAATTCCCCCGAGCCAGTGGATCAAACCTCCAGTCAGGAACCATGCTTGAGCCCCTGAAATGCCAAACAAAACAAACCCCAAAACCATGTACATTTTTTCGCGCATCATGGTTTGAGTTTGACAAGGTGCAGGGAAAAAAGCTGTCTGAAATGTGGCGGTTGAGCCGAGAGCCGAGAGCCGAGAGCCGAGAGCCGAGAGCATCGTGTTGTACCTACAAAAAATCGTCAAGGCAATTGATGTAGGGGCGAGGCATGCCTCGCCCTGAAAGCTTGAGCCAAAGCTTTATTTGCCCTCCGCTCTCGGCCCTTGGTCCTCCGCATAAACCCTTCTGCTTTTTGCCTTCTGCTTTTTGCCTTCTGCTTTTTGCCTTCTGCCTTCTGCTTTTTGCCTTCTGCCTTCTGCAATAGGCGAGGCACGCCTCACCCCTACAAATGCCCTCGGCCCTATGCCCTCGGCCTTCTGCCAATTGATCCTTGCCTCCCACTGTCCCAGCCCAAAAACCCTTAGAATGCTTAACGTGAGTGAAACATTCCGCGTGACCGACCTTGGCACGCTTGAGTACCTCAAAGCATGGGATGTGCAGCACGAAGTGCATGCTGGCGTGGCACGCAGGGAACTTCCGCCAACCCTGCTGCTGGTCGAGCATCCTGCGGTGCTGACCCTCGGGCGCAAAGCCAAAGAGGGGGAAAACATCATCGTTCCCAGAGATTTTCTTTCCGAGCAGGGCATTGCCGTGCATGCCATCGAGCGGGGCGGAGACGTGACCTACCACGGACCCGGTCAGCTGGTCGGATACCCGATTTTCCCTGTCGGCAGGCGGGTGCGCGATTTTTTACGCTTGCTGGAAGAGGCTCTGGTGAGAACCCTCTCCCGGTATGGGCTTGAAGCGACTGGCTCTCCGGGTTACGCTGGCGTATGGGTCGGTGACGAAAAAGTTGCCGCCATTGGCGTGGCCATCCAGAAGCATGTGGCGTTCCATGGATTCGCCCTGAATGTGAGCACCAACCTTGAGCACTTCTCTTACATCGTGCCGTGCGGCATTCAGGACAGGGGGGTCACCAGCCTCCAGAAACTCCTCGGGCGTGAAATCAATGTGCAGGAAGTCAAAGCTTTTGTGGAAGAGGACTTCAGGCAAACCTTTCAGGATTACGACTTTTCGATTCCTGAGCTTTAAAAAAGAGGCACCATGAGCGAACCCCGGTACATCAAGAACGGCATTTACCGCAAGAATGCCGAACCCGTCAGAGAGAAAAAACCCGAGTGGCTGAAAGTCCGCATGCCCAGCGGAGACATCTACCAGCACACCAAAGGGATTGTGAAGGACCACAAGCTGCACACCGTCTGCGAGGAGGCCATGTGCCCCAACATCGGTGAGTGCTGGTCCAGAGGCACCGCCACCTTCATGCTGATGGGGCACATCTGCACCCGTGCCTGCCGTTTCTGTGCCGTGGACACCGGCAACCCTCAGGGCAAGCTGGACGCCATGGAGCCTTACAACGTGGCGGAGTCGGTCAAGCTGATGAACCTCAAATATGTGGTTCTGACCAGCGTGGACCGCGACGACCTGCCAGACGGAGGGGCTTACCACTTTGCCCGCACCGTGGAGCAGATCATCAAAATGAACCCCCAGACCAAAGTCGAGACCCTCACCCCCGACTTTCAGGGCAACACCAAGTGCATCGAACTGATTCTGGACTCTGGGGTTCACGTGTACGCCCAGAATCTGGAAACCGTCGAGCGCCTGACCCATCCGGTGCGGGACATCCGTGCCAGTTACCGCCAGACCCTCAAGGTGCTGGCCCACGCCAAGCAGTACCGCAAAGACGTGTACACCAAAACCAGCATCATGCTGGGCCTCGGGGAAACCCTTGAGGAAGTGGTGCAGGCCATGAAAGACTGCCGTGAAGCAGGCGTGGACATCATCACCTTTGGACAGTATTTGCGTCCCACCCGTCACCACCTGCCTGTGGAAAAATACTGGACCCCTCAGGAATTCGATGAGATCCAGCAAATCGGCATGGAGATGGGCTTCCTGGAAGTGGTTTCCGGTCCTCTGGTCCGCTCCAGTTACAAGGCCGAGCAGGTGTTCATGCAGGATGGTCCCACACAGGACATTCCCGATCACCTGGCCCACCTCAAAGACACCCCCAACCTGATCTGACCCGAGTGGTCACATTAAAAAATCCCGGAGTGTCCCGGGATTTTTCTTTTCTGGTCGTTGATCCGTGAAACTTCAGAATTTGATTTTGGCACCCACAGCAATGCCGGGCACAAAATTTCTCACGATCTGGGTCTGGTGTCCGGTCAGGGCCACATCCAGCATCAGGAAGTCGTTCAGCAGGATGCCTGCACCCACTCCCACCTCAAAGCCTTTCTGGTAACCCAGACCTGCGCGGTACATCACGTTGCCGCTCTGGTATTCGCCACCCACATGCACCCCAAAATCACGGTTGAAGCCGAATTCCACATCGGCCCCGAGCAGCCATTTGTTCTCTCCTTCTGGGATCTGGTAAGCCACGTTGGCAAGGACCTCTGGAGCGAAGATGGGTTCCAGAAACGTGCCTGCTCTGGAGGTGTTCTTGCCCTGTTCATAGGTGTCGTATCTGCCTTGCCAAGCCATGTACTGCACCAGATTGCGAACCCCCAGACCCACACTCAGGTCGGCATTGCTCCAGAGCAATCCTGCATCCAGATGGACCCCAAAAGAAGGCTGATCCGACATGAACGTTTCGACATGGCTGCTGCTGAGGGCATCCACCGGTTTGCCATCAGGACCTGTCACTGTGCGGTCTTTCAGATTGAGGTTGGCCCGGAAAATCCCCAGAGAGGCACGTGGGCGCAATCCGATCTGCAAGGTGCCTGTGGGATCGGCGTTGAGGACTTGCGTGTAAGTCACGCCAGCATCTGCTGCAATCTGGTATTCCACATGGAATTCGGTGGTGTAAATCTGGTTGGGTTTCAATTCACCGCCCGGTCCAATGTCCCAGATGTTGTCGCTGAATTGGAGGGCACCCACCTGCAAACGCGCCGATGGGGTGAATTCCACATTCCAGGAAGGGGCAACCTGAAAAGCCGGTTCAAAGGGAACAAAAGTCTGGTTGAAACGGGATGCATTCCAGCCCGCCACGTAACTGGCCAACTGCACGTTGCTGCCGCTGCCTGTGGGAATCAGGGTGGAGGTGCCATAAAAACCCCACTCGAAAGGATGCCAGATTTTGTCAAAAATGGCCAGATCGGTGGCGTTCTGGGTGCTCTGCATGGACATCTGGTTGGCTTGCAAAAGCCCGAGTGGCAAAGCCCAACTGGTATCGCCCAGCAGGGGAGCAGCATAAAATGCTGGGTTGTGGTAACGGGTGGCCTGTTCAGGAAGACGAACCCCACCCATACCCATTTGACGGATGTTTTGTGCATGACTGACCGATACAAACAACAAGGAAAGTGCCAGAAGTTTTTTCATCATAACCCGATCATTTTAAGAAGCTTTTTTTGTTTTTTCAAGGCAAGTTGTCCATGAACGTCCATCCTCACATTTCAATGGTGATTTCCAATATGGATGCCTCTGGCCCTTTGAGCCTTTCAAACATCCATCCCACATTGCTTCGATGTCCACCTCAAATCAAGTGACCATTGCACAGGACAAAGACACCCAGAGCAGGTAAAATTCAAACCATGAGACACCTGTTGTTGTCCCTCTCGATGTGTGCTTCTGTGGCCATGGCCCAGAGCCTCACCAGCACCTACACCTCTCTGGATGACAAAAAATGCAAAACCCTGGAGCAAGAGGGAGATTTCATCCGGCAGTCTTGCCCCGGTGTGGGCAAATACCAATTGGAAGTCACCGAAGGGGACCTCCGGCAAGATGTGCGGGTGCAATTTCCAGATGGTTCGTTCAGTGCTTTGAACCTGATGGAGCAGGTGTCTTATGGGTTCTCTTACGTGGGACCCACCGCAGAATGGTTGATGCAGAAAACCACCCCCAGAGCTTTGATTCTGCGTTACAACGCCAGTGAGGATTCCATCGACAGCAGCAAAATCACCTCTTATCTGGTGGTCAGCAAAATCACTGCCAGAAGTGCCTGTGTGGTGGGCATCATCAAGCCCCAGAAAGACCAGAATCTGGTGGCCCGCAAACTGGCCCAGCAAGCCGCACAAAAGCCATGCTTGAAGCGCTGATCGCCTTTGCAGCCCTTTCTGCCCCTCTGGACATTCAAGGGAAATGGACCGGAAAAAACACGCTCGAAATCACGGTTCAGAACCTGCAGGATCAACCCGAGCGTTTTGAACTGTCTGCCCTGTACCCTCCATTTGTGCTGTGTCCAGCGTTGCTGATTGGGCACCAGAGTGCAGCAAAACAAAGCCTCTGGGAAAAACAAAATCCCTTGCCGTGGGTCTTGCCTCCCACCAAGGGGGCAGACTGGGAAGGGGAATGCCTGAACATCCCGGTCTCCATTTCCTTTGCATTGGAGGCCCACCAGAGCCAGACCGTCCAACTCACCACCCTGAGTCACATTCCAGAGGGCATCGGGCACTTGATGATGGTTTTGAATGTGCATCGTCCTGCTGAAAAATTCAGCATGTATGGGGTCCCTCTGGACGGTTTTCCCCAATGAAACCATAAAAAAGAGCCCTTTCGGGCTCTTTTGCTTTTGAGAGAAGGCTTCAACCTTTGACGGCACCAGAGGTGAGACCGGAGATGATGTTCCTCTGGAAAATCAGCACCAGAATGATCAGGGGCACCGTCACCAGAATCGATGCGGCCATGATGTTCGCCCACGGCAACTCGAACTGTGAAGCCCCAGAGTAGTTCGCGATCACCACGGGCACCGTGCGGTTGTCGGAGGTGAAGGTCAGGGCGAACAGGTACTCGTTCCAGGCGTTGATGAAGGCCAGCAGTCCGGTGGTGACCAGAGCGGGACCCATCACGGGCAACAGCACTTTGAAGAGGGTTTGCAGGGGGGAAGCCCCGTCGACCATGGCGGCCT
>NZ_JQKG01000082.1 GCF_000745915.1 Deinococcus misasensis DSM 22328 | reverse complement strand
CCAGAGCGTGGGCGGAAACCGGGGATCACATGGCTGCGGAGCCGAGGTGCAGTTATGTGCCACCGGCATTTCTGGAACGTAAGATTTCTGCTGCCTTGTAGGGCTCCCTGAAGCCGAGAGCCGGCGGCCCAGCGCCGAAGAAGCCGTCTTCGAGGCGCGTCGTCAGGGCCAAGACAGAGCCGAGAGCCGAGAGCCGAGAGCCGAGAGCCGAGAGCCGAGAGCCGAGAGCCGAGAGCCGAGAGCCGAGAGCATCGTGCTGTTCGTTCAGGAAATAGTCAAGGGGCTGTAGGGGCGCAGCGTGCTGCGCCCTGAACGCTTTAGCCAAAGCTTTTTTTGCCCTCGGCCCTCGGCCCTTGGCTCTCGGCCTTTTTATAGCCTTCTGCCTCCTTGCAGACCTTTCTCTTATCTTTCTCCAGTACACTGTTACTAGCATGTCCAAGACTCCTGCAAACGCTGAAGCCCCCCTGCTCGAACACTTAGAAGAATTGCGGATCCGCATTTTCTGGGCGCTCGGGTTCTGGATTGTGGGCTCGGGTGTCGCCTGGAACTACCGGGCCAACATCATCGACTTTCTGCAATATCCCCTGTCGTTCACCAAGACCAACAGCAACCTGATGGTCACGCAGGTCACCGATCAGTTGTTCATGAGCTTTTCGATTGCCATGTGGGGCGGATTGATCGTGTCGTTCCCGTTCATCCTGCACCAGATCTGGCTGTTTGTGGCTCCCGGCCTTTACGACAACGAGCGCAAATGGTCCATCCCGATGATCCTCTGGGCCCTGAGTGCTTTCCTGACCGGAACGGCGTTCTGTTATTACGTGTTCTTGCCCAAAGCCCTGCCGTTCATGATTGATTTTCTGGGCGCAGGTCTGGATGTGTCTTTCGTGGTGAACCTGAACCTCGGGCAGTACATCGGACAGATGCTGTCTTACCTGCTGACTTTTGGTCTGGCCTTTGAACTTCCCATCCTGACGTTTGTGCTGGCCCGTCTGGGCATCGTCACTTACCAGTTGCTGGCCAGTTGGCGCAGGTATGCGGTGGTGGTTCTCCTGATTCTGGCGGCAGTGATCACCCCCACTCCAGACCCCGTGAACATGCTGATGCTGGCCGTTCCACTGTATGTCCTCTATGAACTGGGGATTCTGCTTGCTAGAATGGGAAAACCCAAAACGCAAGAAAACGCTGTGGAACAGTAAATTTATATTTCTAAAGATCGTACATAAACCTAAAGTTAGTGTACTTGGTACGTCATGTTTTTTGTGCTCCTGAGCGAGATTTTAGACATGTTTGTATAGAACTTGTTTAGTGTACTTGCTACCTTGTGACCCACCACAGACATAGACTGAACCGCATGGACGAGATCAAAGCACTCCGCGCAGAGATCGATCAAATCAACCTGCAGATTCTGGACCTCCTCTCCAGACGCGCAGAAGTCGTGATCAAAATCGGTGAAGCACAATCCCAACAGGGCCTGTCCCACTACGACCCGGCCCGTGAAGAACAAATGCTGAAGGACCTGGCCAGAGCCAACAAAGGTCCTTTCCCAGAGGCCACCATCAAGAAGCTCTTCAAAGAGGTCTTCAAGGCCAGCCTGGATCTGGAAGAACAACAGGACAAAAAAGCCCTGCTGGTCTCCCGCAAAACCAAGAAAGACGACACCATCGTGCAAATTGGTGACCTGCAAGTCGGTGGGGGCAATGCACCTTTCCTGATCGCCGGTCCCTGCTCCATCGAATCGGAAGAGCAGATGGACAGCACCGCCGAATACCTCGCAGGTTACGGCGTGAAAATCCTGCGTGGTGGAGCCTACAAACCCCGCACCAGCCCTTACGGTTTTCAGGGGATGGGTGTGGATGGCCTGATTCTGGGCAGCCGTTCCTCCAGAGCCAACGGACAGTACTTCGTCACCGAAGTGATGGACACCCGCGATGTGGAAATCGTTGCCGAATACGCCGACATCCTGCAAATCGGTGCCCGCAACATGCACAACTTCGCCCTGCTCCGTGAAGTGGGCAAAGCCAAAAAACCCGTTTTGCTCAAGCGTGGCTTAAGCGCCACCATGGAAGAGTGGCTGTACGCCGCAGAATACATCCTCTCCGAGGGCAACCCCAACGTAATCCTCTGCGAACGTGGCATCCGCACCTACGAAAAATGGACCCGCAACACCCTTGACCTGAGTGCTGTGGCCCTCGCCAAGCAGGAAACCCACCTGCCTGTGGTGGTGGACGTGACCCACGCAGCAGGACGCCGTGACCTGCTGATTCCTCTGGCCAAAGCCGCTCTGGCTTGTGGTGCAGACGGCATCCACGTGGAAGTGCACCCCAGCCCTGCCACCGCCCTCAGCGACAACGAGCAGCAACTGGATTTCGCTGGCTTCAAGAAGTTCTACGAAGCCCTCGAAACCCAGCTCAAAATGCCTGTCAACGTTTAAAATTCTGGCATCAAGAGAACCCGAGTTTTCCTCGGGTTCTTTTTTGTGGGCCTCAAACAAAAATCCCCTCTTTCAAGGGGATTTCGTGTCGGTGTCAGGAAAAACCTTATTCGGCTTTGTCTGGTTTGGTGGTGTCCACAGGGGTGGGGTTCTGGGTGCCCGAGTCTGCGGCAGCCTGAGGGGTGTAGGTCTGGCTCTGGGCCGCGGCGTTGGCTTCGGCTTGAATGGCAGCTTCGGCAGCTTCTGCGGCCTCGGGGTTTTTCTGGCCGATTTCGCGCAGGTCTTCTTCCTTCTGGGCGATTTCGGCTTGCAGGCGTCGCACTTCGGCGAAGAACTCGCCGGTGCCTTCCAGGGTGTTGGCGTTGAACACCTGTTTCCCGAGTTTGCTGTAGGTGGCCTCAAGGTCACGGTTCAACTGGAAGATTTCATAGCGGAGTTTGCTGTACTGGGCAGCTTCTTCTCCTTTGGTTTTGGCAACGTCCAGTGCGCTTTTCAGTCCTTTGGCAAGGTTGTCCAGAAATGACATGTTCGTACCTCCTGATGTTTAATTACGAGGGATAGACCCCCAGCGTTCCCATGAACTCGGGTTGACTGGTTTCGAGCCCGTGGCGGGTCAGGACACCGATCAGTTCGCGCTTGAGTTCTGCAATGCCTTCTCCGGTCAGGGCCGAAACGGCCAGTCCAGAGTACCGCTCCTGCAGGTCTGCAAGCCGCTCTGAAGAGGCCTGATCTGCTTTATTGAGCACCACCATCACCGGAATGTCTGTAAGTTCGAGTTCTTTCAGGATGTTTTCCACCGACTTGTACTTGATCTCGAAATCCGGAGCACTGGCATCCAGAACGTGCATGAGCAGGTTGGCATCGCCAATTTCTTCCAGCGTGGCCTTGAAGGCTCGGGCCAGATCTTTGGGCAGGTCACGGATGAATCCCACCGTGTCGGTCAAAATCACCTGACCGTAATTCTGCAAGAACACCTGACGGCTGGTGGGGCGCAGGGTGGCGAACAGCTTGTTCTCTGCCAGCACCTTTTTCTCTTCCCTCTGGTTGAGGAGGGCATTGAGCAGGGTGCTCTTGCCAGCGTTGGTGTAGCCCACAATGCCGACCACCGGAATGCGGTTTCTGGCCCGGGCTTTGCGTCGCTCTTCACGGCGACGGGAGAGGTCCTCAATTTGGTGTTCCAGATCGGCGATGCGGTCGTTGATGCGGCGGCGGTCCAGCTCCAGCTTGGTTTCCCCCGGTCCACGCGTTCCGATGGCTCCACCTGCCGAAGACCCTGCCGAGCCCCCGATCCTGGAAAGCTGGGTGCCTTTCCCGAGCAGTCTGGGTTTCATGTAGCGCAACTGGGCCAACTCCACCTGCAACTTGGACTCTGTTCCGCTGGCATGCAGGGCAAAAATGTCCAGAATGAGCTGGGTGCGGTCCACGATTTTCAGGTTGGTGATGGTCTCAATTTCTCGGGCCTGGGCTGGAGAAAGCTCCTGTCCAAAGATGATCATGCTGGCGTCCAGGTGGTAAGCCTTGGAGGTCAACTCATCCAGTTTGCCTTTGCCGATCACGCTGGATGGGTTCAGGTTCTTGCGGTACACCAGTTCTTTGTGCACCACCACTGCACCTGCCGTGCGAGCGAGTTCGTTCAGTTCTGAGAGGCGGTCCTCGGCATCAAATTCGCCAGAGTCCACCTGGACCAGCAAGGCACGTTCAGCATCTTTTTTCTGTTTCTTGAGGTCCTTGAAGCGGGCGAACTCCTCTTCCAGAGCCCTCACTTGCCCTTGCAAATCCCAATCTTCCAACTCGTAAACGGTTTGAGGGGGCAGGATGCGCCAGTCTTCCTCTTCCAGAGCTGCATTGGGCGGGGTGAGGTGGGCCACATGGGCCTTTCCGGGCATCCCCTCTTTGACCTCGATGGCACAAATGGCGTCCAGACGGTTTAAAAAGAGGGTGGAGAGGTCCGATTTGCTCAGTGCCCCTCCTCTGGGATGGGTGTGCACCAGATGGAATCCGCTGAGGCGGTTTTCACCGTGTTTGACAGGGGGCAGTTCTGTGGTTGCAGCATCTCCGACGGACACCGTTAAAACATGACCCCGACGGTCAATGAGCACGGCCACTTCACGGCGCATGTCGGTGCTGAGTTCGCCCATGGCACGGGCAAGCTCTGGGGTGACCACCATTCCGGGGGGCACTTTGCGGCGGTAAAGGTTGGAGAGGAGTTTGATCTGGTTGCTTTTCAAACCTTGCAGGTTTCCGTGTACTTTCTCTATGGTCGTGTCCTCCGACAAAAACGAGCAGTCTTCTGCCCAGAGGTGAATTTCGGGCAGCGGTGGATGGCCTTGATCTGCATTGCTTAAATCATATTTTAACACCTGATGACAGAGAACTTCGGAAGGGAAATCCCACTCTGGGTTTAGGGCAGAGCAAGGGTTTTCTCACTTGATGTTGACCTTAGGGCCGAGGACCAAGGGCCCAGAGCCGAGGGCAAAAAACGCAAGCCAGAGACAGGTCCAAGATGCCCATTGGCTGTTGTAAAGCTTCAGCCAAAGCACCTTAAAAGCTCTCGGCCCTTGGCCCTCGGCTTCCCATCTCAAATCCGAATGTTGTCCATGGTCCTTCCATGGTGCGCCGATGCACGCACACAAACATCAGCAACATGGCCTAAGACAAACAGGCACACACCACCGTACACTGGCTTTATTCAGACGGGTCACAGGCCCGGTCATTTGTGGGCAAACGGCCTGCAACAGGAGGTGGTGCAATGGGCATCTACAACGGAAATGTTTTGAACCAGAATGGACTTTTGTTTTTCGCCCTTCCATCACCCGGGGCCTCCTGACCAGCACCTGACTTGTTTGTGAGGAGGATCCCCGCACAGGAGATTCCTCTTGCGTTACGACGATTACCCCGACACACGGGAAAAATTCCGCAAATCCAACAACCGCAAAATTTCCAGCAAACGCCGCATCAAGGACCTCACCGAACACAAAGAGAAAAACACTTCTCTGGACAAGTTCGCAGATCCTGCCCTGCAAGAACTCTTTGAGCGGGGTTTCATTCAGGATGTGGTCTGGCAACTCCAGCAAGGCAAGGAAGCCACCGTTTACGTGGCGACTTCCGAACAGGGTCTGGTGGCCGTCAAAGTGTATGCAGACATTCGGGCACGCTCTTTCCGAAACGACAGCGTGTACCGCGAAGGACGTTTCATTGCAGACAGCCGCATCGAAAAAGCCATTCAGGACCGCACCAACGCCGGAATCAATGCCCAACTGGTGCTCTGGGTAGAGCAGGAGTACATGGAGCTTCATTCCCTGCATCACCATGGCATTGCTGTACCCAAACCCATCGCCCGCAACGGCAACGTGATCATCATGGAATTCATTGGCACCGAAGATGGAGCCGCACCCCGCCTATCGGACGTGCACCTGTCCAGAGATGACGCCAGAAGTGCTTTCGAACAGGCCAAGAACATTCTGCTGGGCTTTGCCAAACTGGGACGCGTGCACGGAGACTTCTCTACATTCAATTTGCTGTGGCATGAAGGCAGAGTGTATGCCATTGATTTCCCCCAGATGATCCGCTTCCGTGAAAACCCGCAAGCCGATGCCCTGCTCAGAAGGGACATCCGTGGGATGCTCAAAACCTTCAGCAAACTCGGAATGGTGGCGGAAGAAGAAGCGCTTTATCAGGAGGCGTTGCGTCAGGTGCCGAGGTAAGGCCGAGAGCCGAGAGCATCCTGCTGTTCGTTCAGGAAATCGTCAAGGGGATCTGTAGGGGCGAGGCGTGCCTCGCCCTGAATGCTCAAGCAAAAGCTTTTTTAGCCCTCGGCCCTATGCACTCGGCGGGCTGCAGGCTCCTTCTCATGAAAACGCTTTCTTGTCCTGTACAATGGAGAGCAAAGGACAAACCCATGCATAAAAAGCGTTCGAACCTTTGCAAGACGGCCTTGATCGGTTTCAGCCTGCTTTTCAGCCCGATGACACTGGCCCAGAGTGTCACCCTGACCCTCGACAACGCTCCCAGAGCGACCATCACACCAGATCAGGTTGGAGGGTTCAACTTCGGGAATTTCATGAACGTTGTGGACTTTCAGCAGGACCTCTTGAAGGTGGCTCCACAGGTGATCCGTTTTCCGGGTGGCAACATCGGCGATGAACGGAACCTGCTGGAAGCCGACCTGAACATCCTGAAAAGCAACTGGATTTTGCTCGGGAAACCCAAAATTGTGATTCAGACACGGGTCTTTGCACGTCCCAACGACAAGGATCCGGCCAACACCCCCGAGGGGGCAGCCAACCTGGTCAAGATGGCCAAAGACATGGACATTCCCGTATGGTACTGGGAAATCGGCAATGAACCGGACCTGTACTCCGTGACCCGGGCCGATCCCACTTGGACCGCAGAGCGGTACTGTGACACCTTCCGGGGTCAGCGTGAAGCCATGCTGAAAGTGGATCCCAGCATCAAATTTGTGGGTCCCAGCATCTCTGGTGCAGGCTACCGCAACTTCGTGGAGGGTTTCGTCAAGAAGTGCGGTGACATTGTGGATGTTCTGAGCTGGCACATCTACCCCACCGATGGCTCCAAAACCGATGCAGAAGCCCTGAAGACCGTGGAACTGGGTTCAGATGACCTGACCTTCTACAAGAACCTCTGGAAAGACCCCGAGCGCAATCCTCTGGGCCACCAACGCCAGATTGAATTTGGCATCACCGAGTATGGCCTGAGCTGGAAATCTCCCAACTACAAACACCTGACCGATCAGGTGGCCGGACTCTGGACCACCGAAACCTTGCTGCGCATGGCTGAAGGTGGGGTCAAACTGCTGAATTACTTCGCTTTGCAGGGAACACAGGGGCACGGCATCATTGGGGATGATTACCTGTACCGTCCGACGTACTATGCTTTCCGCTTGCTGAGGGATTTCCATGGCACCAGTCTGGGTCTGGCTTCTTCCGATCCAGAGGTGTGGTCCCACGCCGTTGAGCGGGACGGCACCTTGCAGGTGATCCTGATGAACACCTCCACTGCACCCAAAACCGTGGGCACCGATTTTGCAGGCTGGAAACTGGCGGGCAGCGCAGGCTTCACCGAAAAAACCGTCAAAGACGAAGAAGATTACTTTCAACTTCCATTGCAGAGCAGCATCGAATTGCCTGCAAGGTCCATGGTCAAATTGACGTATTCCCGCCTCTGAACCTGACCTTTAAACTGGGCAGATGCACATTCTTGACATTGACGTTCCCTCTGGCACGCTGGACGGCTGGAGGGACATTTTTGTTTTTCCTTTTGAACCGCTTTATTTCACACCAGATGACTTTGCTCTGACTGAAAGCCTGCCTGTTTCTCCACGAACCCGCAGCACAGACCTGAATTTTGCGGATGCTTACTGGACTTACCATGTGCCTGCCATCGCCACACACATGGCTCTGGTCGATCCAGAGACCCTCCGAACCCATCCTGAATGTGCCCGAATCATGGGCGTACAGAAAGCTCTGGGACGCAACCAGCTTTATGCTGTGGATTTTGTCGTGCAGGTGCTCGGAAGCATCCCAGAACCCAGAGATGTCTTTGAGACAGATGATGGTCCCTGCTTTGCCTTGAGGCATGACGTGTGGCACAGCCTGAGCAAGGAAGATCAAAACCATTGGCTCAAAGCCTTCATCGAGCAAGAACGAGAAAAGTGCCTCTCAGGTTCATTGAAAGAGGAAGCATGGGAACAGATTGAGCAAAAGTGCAGCCCTTGGGTCAGAGAATTGGCGGGCACTTTTGCCACCCAGAGCGGTCCCAACTGCTTTGCCACCACACTTTCCGCTCTGGCCAGAGACCGCCAAACCTTTGAAGCCACAAAAGACCTGTGGCTTCATCCAGAGCCTTTTTTCCAGCAACTGCAAGATTGGCAGTACCAACCAGAGGCTTTCGATGCTGTGAACCTGCCAGACCACAGTGCTCTGGTGTTTCAAGATGGCTCTGGAAAGGCCCAGCATGCCTGTTTGCACCTGACAGGGGGTCTGGTGTTGAACAAGGACGCACAGGGCTGGTTTGCCCCAAGGCAAATTCGCACACTGGATTCCCTTCTGCAAAGCTGGCTGCATCCAGATTGGACCCTGCAAGTGTACCAACACGTCTGAAAAAATCCCCATTTCTGGGGATTTCAAAGTCTGAGAAGGTTCATTTTCGGTTCTTTTTGATCGGCACAGTGGCTCGCATGGGAGCCGGACGGGAGTTGTTCTGGTCCAGAACTTTGGACCCGAGGCAGAACGCATAGAGCACAACGGAGAGCAACATCAAAAACAGCAAGGTCACCATACCTCACCTCCCGGTGATGAACCCATCTTAGCAGCCTTCTCGGGTGAATCAAGTTGTCTGGCGCGCAATTGATGCCAAAAAGAGCACACCCATATATAAGACTTTTAGAAAACAAATTCGGTTTTGCAAATGGCAATTCCACATGGCCTTTTTGTTGCGAACGGCATCTTTCCTGCCTTAAAGCTTTACACCCAGAGCCTGACCCACCCTTGCCTTCTGTTTTTCGGGATAAATCACGATGAACTCTCTGGAGTACAGGTCAGACCAGAGGTTCTGAAACCCGTCATAACTGATGGCTGCATTGGGGGCATAGTAGGGATCGTTCAGGAAGAACATTTTCTGGCGGTCATCAAATCCGGTGACGATGCGGAAATGGGGAACGTCACTGCTGGCCTTCAAATACTGCAAGACCAGCACAGGATAACCTGCCCTCACCAGTGCTTTGACGTGACCAATGGCCCCGTTTTTGAACCGTTGCGCCCGGAGGCCAAAATTTTTCACGTAAGGGTCGATCACCTCGGTTTGCATGTAACAGGTGGGACAGGCCTTGAGCACCCCCGAGATCTTTTCCTGATTCACATGGATGCCATAGTAGGACAGGATCGAGGAAAGTGCCTGAGGACCGCAATTGTTGTAGGTTTGCTTGCTCCAGGTGAACCCTTGCAACTGTACAGCTTGAGCACCCTGAGGCGCATTGCCTTTTGCAAAACCAGCAGGCAACACCAGCAAAAACAGGACGAAGAGAAAGCGTAGCATTTGTGACCATTTTAAGGCGTACAGGCTTTCCAGAGAAGCACACCTAAATGTAAAAGGTAGGAAATGGAGGGGCTAAAAGCCGAGAGCCGAGAGCCGAGAGCCGAGAGCCGAGAGCCGAGAGCCGAGAGCCGAGAGCCGAGAGCCGAGAGCCGAGAGCCGAGAGCATCGTGCAACACGCATAAAAAATACTCAAGGGGATCTGTAGGGGCGAGCGGGCAGAGGGATCAAGAGGTGATCCCTCGTTTTGCACAAGTTGCCCTCGGCCCTTGGCCCTCGGCACCAGAGACAACGGACCTTTTGGGTCCGTTGTCTCTGGTTTGATTTTGGCGGAGAGGGAGGGGTTCGAACCCTCGGTGCAGTCA
>NZ_JQKG01000081.1 GCF_000745915.1 Deinococcus misasensis DSM 22328 | reverse complement strand
GAGCCGAGAGCCGAGAGCCGAGAGCCGAGAGCCGAGAGCCGAGAGCCGAGAGCCGAGAGCCGAGAGCCGAGAGCCGAGAGCCGAGAGCCGAGAGCATGGTGTGCTGCACATACAAAAAACAGTCAAGGGGAATTGTAGGGGCGCAACGGACAAGGAGACCAACATGTGGTCTCCTGTTTTGTACAAGAAGCGTGCTGCGCCCTTCATGGCTATCGCAAAAGCTTGATTTGCCCTCGGCCCTCGGGTCTCGGTATCTATACCTTCTGCCTTCTGCCTTCCAGAAATCAGGATGACCATTTCCCCTTTTCTGCCTGTTAAGCTGAAGTGCCATGCTGAAAAACATGAACATCGGATACACCCCGATCAGTGCCAACATTCTCGATCTGGATGAGGCGTTCCGTCTGGCCGTGGAACTGGACCTCGATTTTGTAGAACTGGCTTACGACCTGCAAGAGATTCTGCCTTCTTCACAGGCTGTTCAGAAGGTGCAGGAGTTGAAAAGGGCAACAGGTGTGGGCGTCACCGTGCATCTTCCCTACCTTGAACTGAATCTGGCCTCGCTTTTTGAAGGGGTTCGGAAAGTGTCTGTGGAACGCATGCAACAGGCTTTCGAGTACACTGCCCAGGTGGAGGCCCTCAACAGCGTGCTGCACGGTGGGCGCATCCCAGAGCGGCATCCTTTGATTTTGGATGCCGCCAAAAACCAGTTGCTCCGCAGCCTGGACGCCCTGAAACACCCTGCTGTGCCGGTCACGCTGGAAAACACCCACATCAACCCTCTGGAGTTCCTCAAAGGCAAAAACGATTTGCAGGAAATGAGCCAGTTTGCGGGTTTTGGGGTGTGTCTGGATGTGGGCCATGCCCTGATTGAGGGAGGCGAAGACCAGATTGCCGAGTACTGGCAACTGGGGAACATCCGCCACCTGCACCTGCAAGATGGACTGGGCATCGAAGACGACCACTTTGCTCTGGGCAGAGGAAAAATCGACTGGCAAGCACAAAAACCACATCTGGAAGGGTTCTCTGGAACGGTGTGTCTGGAAATCAGTGGGACCGGTGACGATGTGCGCCATTCTGCAGCGTTTTTGCGTGAATTGATGGCCTGAAGCACGTTGCGCCTCCTGCAAAAGCGGTTAAACTGACCCCATGCGCAGGCTTGAACGCACAGACCGTTTTTTTGGATATTATCCGGCCACGGTGGCGGTCATCACCGTCCAGACCGCCACCCAACGCAACCTGATGAGTGCAGGATGGCATGCTGCTGTGTCCATGAAACCGCCCATGTATGGGGTGGCCGTGGGACCCGAGCGGGCCACCCATCCTCTGATCAAAGAGGCAGGGCGTTTTGCAGTGAATTTCCTGCCTTTTGAACACTCCAGAGCCATTCAGGGGGCCGGAGTGTATTCCCTGCACGATGGCAAGGACAAATTTGAACGTCTGGGCTTGTCTTTTTACACAGGAGACCTTGGCACACCCATTCTGGAAGCGGCTTATCTGGCTTATGAGCTGGACGATCTGCAGTTCATTCCTCTGGGCGACCACAACTGGATTGCAGGGGTGGTCAAACAGGTGCACCACCGACCAGAGGCTTTTGAGGGGTTCAAACTGACCCATGAAACGGCTGCGCTGTACCTGGGACGCTCCACCTATCAAGCCCTGCAAGGTGAAACCCGCCTGCATCTGTCTGAATCTTTTGAGGAACAAGCATGAAAAAATGGGTGTTTTTGCTGGTTTTTGCTGGAGGGGCGCAAGCACAAAATGCCACCTTGGATGGATTAAGGCAAGCTGCAGGACAGGGCAATGTGACAGCACAATACCAACTGGCCATGCAGTATGACCTGCTGGGTTTTCCTGCCAACTCCCAGTACTGGCTGCACAAAGCGGCCCAAAACGGCAGTGCCACCGCACAGTACAACCTCTACCAGAGGTACCGCACTGGGAAAATTGTTTTGCAAGACCCTCAAAAAGCCCTGAAATGGCTGAAAAAAGCTGCATGCTCAGGGCTGGTCAATGCCCAAACACAACTGGGCCTCCAGCTGGAGAAATCAGATCCAGAGCAAGCCTACAGGTGGTTTTTGCAGGCCAGCAAACAGGGGTATCCTGCTGCTCTGGAAGGATTGGAACGCCTGAAAGGGCAGAAAACAGCCTCATCTGCTCCTTTGTGCCCTTGAGGGGTCAAAAAATCTTGCCGGGATTCAACAACCCCTGAGGATCAAACACCTGTTTGATGGCACGCATGTGGGGGATCAAATCGGCGTGCTCTTGCTGAAGGTACTTCTTCTTCTTCAGGCCTATGCCATGCTCTCCGGTGCAGGTCCCTCCCACCTCCAGAGCTTTCTCAACCATGCGGTCTGAAACGGTGTGGATGTTTTCCCACACCTGCTGGTCTTGCGGATCTCCATGAAAAAGCACATGGTAATTCCCATCCCCCACATGCCCGAGCAACACAGCGTCCAGACCCCATTGCTGGCAGAGGTCTTCGGTGTGGGAGACCACCTCGGGCAGTCTGGAGATGGGGACACACAAATCGGTGGCGTGGGTGTGGTGGCTTGGATGCATGGCTTTGAGGGCATAAAAAGCATGGTGGCGGGACTCCCAGAGTTCACGCCTTTCCCGTTCTTCGCGGGCCAGCATGAAACTGGTGGCGTACCCTTCCATGCAGCAGTCCCTGAGGATCTCCAGGTTTTCCCGCAGAACCGACTCTCCACTGGCCGAAATTTCAATCCAGAGGGTGGGGCTCTCAGGGTAATGGAGGTTTTTGTAGCGGTTTACAGCCTGTGCAGCCCTGGCATCAATGAGTTCAATGCGCTCGGGGTTCAGGCCTGCCCCCATCACCGTGACCGCGCAATTGACGGCGTCTTGTACAGAATCAAAGGTCACTCTGGCCACGGCCACCGTGACAGGCAGAGGATGCAGGCGCACCGTCATTTCAGTGATGATCCCGAGTGTCCCTTCCGAACCGATGAACAGGTGCTTCAGATCATAACCTGCACTGCTTTTGCGGGCTTTTGTGCCCACATGCAGCACCTCACCGGAAACCAGAGCCACCCGCATGTCCAGCACCTGATCGCGCATGGTCCCGTATTTCACAGCCCCTGTGCCTGAAGCGTTGGTGGAGGCCATCCCCCCCAGCGAAGCGTCTGCACCGGGATCCACAGCAAAAAACAGGCCGTAAGGTCGGGCCTGTCTGGAAAGCTCTGGGTACAGAACTCCGGGTTGCACCACAGCACAGAAGTCACCGGGATGGATGGACACCACCCGGTTCATGCGACCAAGGTCCAGAGAGATTCCACCGTGCACAGGCAGAACTTGACCTTCGATGCTGCTTCCTGCGCCAAAAGGCACCACAGGAATGTTGTGGATGCGGGCAATTTCCAGCACCTTCAAAACATCCGATTCAGACTCTGCAAAAACCACCCCATCAGGCCAGTGAACCTCTGGATGGGATTCGTCTCTGGCATGGGTTTCGCGGTGGGCAACCGACACACTGAACCGGTCTCCAAAATAAGTTGTCAAAAGGTCCTGCACTTCAGGATGCATGACCCCATTGTGCAACCTGAAACCCATCAATGTAAGGGGAAAACAGCTTATGTTGAGGTTTTGCTGTTCATCCCAAAAAGCCGCATTCCCAGAGACATGGCCGGACCGATCAGCAAAGCAAAAGCCAGGGTCCCCCAACCCACATTGCCTCCCAGCATCCATCCGCAAAGCAGAACCACCAGTTCGATTCCGGTGCGGATGCGTTTCACACCCCATGGGGTCACCCGACTGAGGGCCAGAACCATCCCGTCCCTCGGGCCTGCACCCAGAGAGGATGAAACGTACATGCCTGTGCCCAATCCCATCACCAGCACACCCAGCAGAAATTGGGTCCAACGGGTCCAGAGCACCTCTGGATGGGGCACCAGAGGCAAGGTCAGGTCAATGAACATCCCAATGAACACCATGTTCATGACCGTTCCAATGCCAATGGGTTGCCTGAGGAAAACCCACGACACACCCAGCACCAGAAAGCCCATCAACATGCTCGTCTGTCCCACCGTGATCGGAAATTGCTTGCTGATGCCTTGATGGAGCGCATCCCACGGCGAGAGCCCCACTTGTGCACCCAGCATCAGGGAAATGGCACAGGCGCACACCAAAAGGCCCAGCATCAGGACCACCAAACGGGAAGGAAAGGACCAACTTTTGACGTTCAGGGAGAGAGACAGCATCGTGTTCCACTCTAACGGTGTCAATGCAAGAAAAACATCACCACAACGGCTGAGTTGCACCGGTGTTACTGCGAAAACCACAGTAACGTTATCCCAAAGCAAGTACAAAGTCACTGTTCGGGCACATGCAACCAGAGAGAGCCGTCAGCAATCAGCCAGAATGGAAATCTGCTTCTGATGGATTGGGCTTGCAAAACCAGAGTGGGCTTTGCTGTTTGATCTTGCTGCTTTCGAAAGCAATGGCCTCTGGGTGGTTTTTCGCTGACCACTGAGGGCTGACCGCTTTTTCAGTGGACCTGCCAGAGTTCAAACTTTGCGTCTCCTTTGAACGTGATCCCTGAAACCACTGAAAACCCCGTCCTGATGCCCTACACTGAGGCCAAACCATGAACCTCAGCCAGATTCTTTCACAGCATGCCCAAAACACGCCACACAAAATCGCTTTGATCACGGCACAGGGCCAGACCACCTATCAGGAACTGGAACAGATGTCAGACAGCATGGCGCACCTGCTGCAAGCCAAAGGGGTGAAGCGGGGAAGCCGGGTGTTGTTGCTGCTTCCCATCAGTCCAGAGCTTTATGCGGCTCTGGCTGCGGTCTGGAAACTGGCAGGGGTGGCCGTGGTGATTGATCCGGGTGCAGGCATCCCGAATTTCAGGCATGGGGTGAGAGCCACCCGGCCAGAGGTGTTCATGGGCATCTCCAAATCCCACCTCCTGAGGCTCCTGAGTGCTGAGTTGCGACAGGTGCCTGTGCACATCAGCACAGGTTTTGTGCCGTTCACCACGCGCTGGGCACAGCAACCCTGTACAGCCATTGAAGCGGCTCAGGTGGATGCAGACACCCCTGCCCTGATCACTTTTACCTCTGGCAGCACCTCCAAACCGAAAGCTGCTGCCAGAAGCCATGGTTTTTTGCTGGCCCAGAATCAGGCTTTGCAGCACACCCTGCAACTGGAACCCGAGGGCATCCACCTGTGCACTCTGGCGGTGGTCACCCTGACGGTGCTGGCTGCAGGAGGCACCGCCCTGATTCCAGATGCCAAACTGGCCAGACCGGGATTCATCCAGCCCGAACCTGTCTTGAAACAACTGCAAAAGCACCAACCCCTGACCGTGACCGCTTCTCCAGCTTTTGTGGAACGCCTTGCTGAAAAAGGCAAACTGCCTTTTCGGCGCATTTATGTGGGAGGGGCTCCGGTTTTCCCCTACCAATTGGAGCTGTTCAAACAGCAGTCCAGCGCAGAGATTTACAGCGTTTATGGATCCACCGAGGCCGAACCCATCGCAGAGCAAGCCCACTCCCAAATCCTGCCCGAGGACTTTGAACACATGCGCTCTGGCAAAGGTCTGCTGACCGGAATTCCAGTTCCTGAAATCCAGCTTCGCATCCTGCCCGACCAGCATGGCCAACCTTTTGCCTACCAGACCAGAGCCGCTTTTGAAAACGCCACCCTGCCCCCCATGCAGGTGGGAGAAATTGTGGTGACAGGAAACCACGTGCTGAAAAGCTACCTTGACCCCTCGGGCAACACCGAAACCAAATGGACCGACGAGCAGGGACAGACCTGGCACCGCACAGGCGACGCAGGTTGTCTGGATGCGCAGGGCAGACTCTGGCTTCTGGGCCGTTGTGGGGCCAGAGTGGATGACCTTTACCCTTTCAGTGTGGAGGTCGCTGCACAGAACCATCCTGCGGTCAAACGGGCTGCCTTGACTGCACACCAAGGTCAAAAGGTCTTGTGGGTGCAGTGGAAAGGCCCTGAAGACCCCTCAGGGCTTGCAGAAATGCTTTCCTGGGCCAACCTGACTGAGATCCGCAGCCTCAAAGCCATTCCTCTGGACCGCAGGCACAACGCCAAAGTGGATTACAACCGCTTGCCCAGGACCTGAATTCATTCACCAATCGGGACGGGGTCTCCCAGAAACTTCGGCTGGGTGTTCAAAACCTGCACATCCAGCACAGCTGAAACCCGGGCCAACTGTTCACGCAGCAGCACCCGGATGCCTCCATATCCGCCCACATCCTGTGCATTGAAACCAATGGCATCCAGCCCATAAGCCTGAGCCAAATAAATGGCCCTTTCATTGTGAAAACGCTGCGAGATCACCGTGAAAGACTTTTGCCCGAAAATCTTGTCTGCCCGCACCACTGAATCCAGTGTCCTGAAACCTGCATAATCCAGCACGATGCGCTTGGAAGGAATTCCGAGCGCCACCAGATCATTGCGCATGGTGGTGGGTTCATCGTAATTCACTGTGGAATTGTCCCCGGTCACCAGCACGTAATCGATTTTTCCACTCTGGTACAGCTTGGCAGCAGCCTCAATCCGGTAACGGTAAAACAAGTTGATGCGCCCAGAGACAAACTTGGAAGTGCCCATAAGCATCCCCACTTTGCGCTTGGGAATGGCCTCCAGATCGGTGTAAGTCCGGTCTCTGGCAGAATCTCTAACCATGTAATCCGCAGCAGGCAAGCTTAACGCCGCCAACCCAGCCAAACCCAACACCACCCACAGAAACGTTTTAAATCTGACATTCATGCCAATTTCAGTTTAAAGCTTCCCTATGATGAAAGCATGGGCAAAAAACTTGAAAGCATCACTCCCGTATTGCAAGACTTCATTGAGCGACAAAAGATTTTCTTCGTGGGCACCGCAGGCGCAGAGGGTTTTGTGAATGTGTCCCCCAAAGGCATGGACAGCTTTCGGGTGCTTGGTCCAAACAAAGTGGCGTGGCTGAATGTGACCGGAAGCGGCAACGAATCCGCAGCCCATGTGCTGGAAACCCCCCGCATGACCTTGATGTTCTGTGCCTTCGAAGGGCCTCCCATGATCCTCAGGCTGTACGGAAAAGCCAGAGTCTACCACCGTTATGACCCTGAGTGGCCAGAGGTCTCAGGGCTTTTCGATCCCCTTCCCGGCACCCGTCAGGTCTTTGTGGTGGATGTCGATCTGGTGCAAACCTCCTGTGGCATGGCTGTGCCTTATTTTGATTACCAGGAAGAACGCGACGACCTGAAAGACTGGGCTGCCAAAAAGACCACCGACCAACTGGAAGCCTACTGGCAGCAGAAAAACACCCTGAGTCTGGATGGAAAACCCACCCATATTTTTGAACCTTAACCCCCCTGTTCTGGTGCCTGCTGGGCCTTGATCAGGGCTTTGAGTTCCAGCACATGGGCTTCCAACTGGTCCAGACGCTCTTGAAGCGCACGGTCCTCGGGCTGATTCTCTTCATCCACGAAGAAAGCCGCCACCGTGGCCGTGAGCAAACCAAAAAGGGTGATTCCAGTGAACATCAGGAACACCGCCACACCACGCCCGCCGGGGGTCACTGGAAACTTGTCTCCATATCCCACGGTGGTGATGGTCGTGACTGCCCACCAGAGCGCATCCTGATAATTGGTGATGGAGCCTCCTCGTCCTTGCTCAAAAAGCAGCACCAGACCTGCAGAAATGGCCACCACCAGCACGCTCATCAGGCCCACAAAGTTGAGGGCTTTCTGCCTGAAAAGTCGCCTTGACCTTTTCCATGTGCGGTACAGCACCAGTAAAATCTTCAACAACCTCAGAGGCCTCAGGAACGGCATGACCACAATCAGGATGTCTGCCCAGTGTCTGCCAAAAAACCTCAATTTGTTGGGGTAAAGGTAAAATTTGGCGAGCAGTTCCACAGCAAACACACCCCAGATGAACCATGCAAGGCCATCCAGTACCCGTACCGTCTCTGGAGACACTTTCACGGCCTGAGGCCAGACTTCCAGCAGCAAATACACCACGGCCAGAACCAGCATGGGAACCTCAGTGAAACGCTCCAGACGGTGATACGCCCGCATACTCTGAATGTGCATGCCTTGAGTGTACTGAAAAATCACCAGTGATCTGGAAAAACCGTCCTTGCAAACACCGCCCGAGCTTCTGCAAGCAATTGCTGCCACTCCTCTGGGGTGTACCTCTTTGAAACGTGGGTGAGCACCAATTGCTTGGTCCCAGACTCCAGAGCAATCTGTGCAGCCTGTGTGCTGGTCAAATGGTGATTGCGCTGTGCACGGTCCAGATCCCCATGCAGGTACTGACCTTCACACACCACCACCTCCACGCCTTGCAAAAACCCCTTCAAGGCCACCAGAGACACATCATCCAGCAAAAAATCCGTGAGGTAAGCGATGCCCCCTCTGGGATGCCCAATCAACAACTGTTCTTTCAAAAAGGCCGTGCTGAAAAGCTGCCCATTCACTTCCAAAGTGTCCTCAGCGAAAGCAGGATCTTTGAGGTGCTCCAGCCACTTCCCTGAAGGCAAACCCAACTCGGGCAAACGGGACACATCAATGCGGGTTTTGGCTTTTTCCTGCACCTTGAACCCGAGGCAAGGGGTCTGGTGGTTCAGGGTGATGGCCTGCACCTGAAACTGCTCCTCATCCAGAATCACCCCTGAGTGTTTTCTCTGGCCCAGGTCATGGCACGTTTGAAACCCCTCAGACGTGTCAAAACGGTAAGTGTAGATGTGCTCTGGAAAAACCTCGTGCACCTGCCAAACCGTGCTGTACTGCTCTGCAAGATTCCACATGTACCCCTGAAACCGATGCTGCATGATTCGCCCCGTCTCTGGAGGTCCCCAGATGTGGTTCTCCTTGCTGGTCCGATTGAAGTTGGCCCTGAAGTAAGCATCAAATCCAGACACATGGTCCACATGCAAATGCGAAAAGAACAGATGGTCCACCCCCAGAATGTCTGAATATGGAAGTCCAGAGAGGGTCCCATCCCCACAATCAAAAAGCAACCGCTCCAGTTTGCGGTAATTTTCCAACTTGACCAGCAGAGCATTGTCCATGCCCATCTGGCCCAGCACCTGAAAATGAATGCCCATGGTGCAGCCATTGTACAGAACACCATCATCTTTTAAGAAGAACTGACCACCAGATACCAGATCCATCCTGCAAGAGCACCGAGGCCAACACCAAAAGCCAGCACCGTCAAAAGCAAGGAATGGTATTTTTCACTGATCCAGCTTTTCAACAATGCATAAATTGCATAAATCACGAGTCCTAAAACCACAGCCACAGGTACAGCCACCCATTTGGCAGGAAGATCAAACACAAAAGAATCAGAATTCATGATTTAAGCATACCTTTTCTTTTCAACATTCCAACCATCAAAACAAAAAATTCAGGTAATAAAAAAAGACCTGATCAAAAGATCAGGCCTTTGTTCTTCTGGAGCGGGTAACGAGACTCGAACTCGTGACCTCAACCTTGGCAAGGTCGCGCTCTACCAACTGAGCTACACCCGCACTCCACACCAACCCAACAGGATCAGCAGCAAACACAATAACAAAACTTCTCCCCCAGGTCAAGCCCCGAGATTCCGCTCTGCAACGCAAAAACACCACCCCAAATCCGGGACACCAAAACAAAAAAACCCCCCGCGTCGCTCTACTCTCCCAAGCAATCACTCACTCAGTACCATCGACGAAACAGCGTTTCACGACCCAGTTCGGAATGGGATGGGGTGGGACCACTGCTCTATGAACACGGGGGAATCTACTCTTTTTAAGACTCCCAAAAGAATGCGAACCAGGACAGTATCATTGCAACTTAAAGGTCAAGACCTCGACTCATTAGTATCAGTCCGCTCAACGCCTCTCAACGCTTACACGCCTGACCTATCAACCAAGTGGTCTACTTGGAGTCTTACCAGCTTTCGCTGTGGGAAATCTCATCTTGAGGCTGGCTTCCCGCTTAGATGCTTTCAGCGGTTATCCATTCCGCACA